>CAZJJF010000085.1:0-12170 GCA_964546245.1 uncultured Anaerolineales bacterium | reverse complement strand
GTCATCAACTTTTGCGATATTGCGCCCGCACGCAATATCGCCAAAGTTGATGAACCGTGTGAGTACCCGATGGCTGTTGAGTATTGGCCGGTGTTCCGTGATTGCGGGTGGCTGTTGTGGTCGCGGCGGATTTGGTGCAAGCCCAATCCGCGCGTTCATTCGCCGTGGTGCATCCAGAGCAATCGCGCCGCGACTGACTGGGAGCATCTTTGGACGTGGAAGAAGCCCGGCGACGCAATCGTCCGCCGTGTTGATGGTGAATTGCGGAGTGCATTAGGCTGGTATCAATCCAGCCTAATGCACGGCGTTGACGTGGGAAAGGAGACGCACGGCGCGGGTATGGCACTCGGCATTGCAGAATGGATGCTGACTGTTCACAGCCGCGATGCCGCGTTGGTGCTTGAGCCGTTCTGCGGGACAGGTACAACCCTCGTCGCCTGCGAGCGGCTAGGGCGCAAGTGCCGCGCCGTGGAACTGTCGCCCGCCTACGTCGCCGTCACGCTAGATCGCTGGTCAACGATGACAGGGCAAATGCCCCGCCTATTGGAGTCGTAATGACAGGCCGCCCCACCGACCTGACGCCCGCTGTCCAGGCGCGCATCGTCCAGGCCATCGTCGGCGGCAACGATAACAAGGTCGCGGCTGCCTACGCGGGCATTGGCGAATCGACCTTCTACGCCTGGCTGGAACGGGGGCGCAAGGAGCGAGCGCGGCTGGCGGCCTCGCCCAACGCTCGACCGAGGGCGAAGGAAACGCCCTTCGTGGAATTTCTGGCGTCCATAGAAAAAGCGCAGGCCGACGCCGAGACGCGCAACGTCGCCCTCATCGCAAAGGCGGCGCAGGACGGGACGTGGACGGCGGCGGCGTGGTGGCTAGAGCGGAAGTACCCGGAACGGTGGGGGCGAAAGGAACGGCACGAGGTCACGGGCAAGGATGGCGGTGATCTGATAGTGGAGATTGTGCGACGTGGCAAGTAATGCAACCCGGCGGCGCATCGAGTTGTATCCACACCAGCACGACTTTGTTGCATGCGGGGACCGCTTCGCCGCGTTCATCGCCGGGATTGGCAGCGGCAAGAGCTATGCGGGCGCTGTCAAAATGCTGTACCGTGCCAGTCAGCGACCGTCACTTAGCATGGTTACGGCTCCGACCTACCCAATGCTGCGCGATGCCACGCTCAGAGTATTCTTCGATGTGGCGGGGGACGCGGTGACAGACTACCAAAAGAGCGAGATGCTGGTGACGCTGACAAATGGCAGTGAAATCCTCTTTCGCTCCACCGATAACCCCGACCGTCTGCGCGGCCCGTCGCTGTCAAACTGGTGGGGTGACGAGGCGGCGCTCTACGACCGCGCGGTGTGGCCGGTGATGCTCGGCCGTCTGCGTGAGGGTGGCCGGGCGGGACATGCCTGGCTAACGTCAACGCCCAAAGGCCGTAACTGGCTCTACGAGCGACAAGGCGAGATGACCTTGTTTCGCGCTCACACCGCCGATAACCCGTACCTGGATAGCGGGTTTGTCGCCAGCCTCGCTGCTACCTATACAGGCTTGTTTGCGCGTCAGGAGCTTGATGGGGAGTTTGTTACCTACGAGGGCCTGGTCTATGACGACTTCGACCGTGCGCGTCATGTCACCCGCCTTACCGGGCCGTGGGTGCGGGCCATCCTGGCGTGTGATGAAGGCTACACCAACCCCGCTGTTATGCTTGTTATCGGTGCGGACTCCGATGGGCGGCTGCATGTCATGGAAGAATACTACCAGCGCCGACAGCTGCAAGGTGTAGTCGTGACGGCGGCAGTGGACATGTGCCGACAGCACAATGTCCGCGAGGTGGTAGTTGACCCCAGCGCGGCGGGGCTAATTGCCGAGATGCGCAGCGTTGGGCTGGCTGTCTACGAGGCCGATAATGCTGTCTTCCCCGGTATCCAGCGCGTCAAGAATGCGCTGGCTGTGGCGGGCGATGGGCGGCCGCGACTGACGATAGACCCAGCGTGTGTCAACACGCTGGCTGAGTTTGAGAGCTATGTGTGGATGGAGGGGCGGAGCGGCGTGAAGGATACGCCAGAGAAGACCAACGATCATGCAATGGACGCGCTGCGCTATGGCGTCGCGTGCCTGGCCTCAAGCGGGCCTCAGTCCCGCACACGAAGGGCGGCCTAGATGCCTGCGATCCCCATCCTGCTCAGCGACAGCGCGCAGACGGTCGAATACAAAGTCTATCTGTCAGCGCAGGCGGCCACAACCCAGGCGGACCTGGACAGGCTCCAGCGCCGCCGCCGCTACTACGCGGGCGAGCATGACCTGCTGCTGAGCGCCGACCAGTTAGCCTTTCTCGAAGGTGTCATCGATGACGACACCGATGGCTGGCCGGTTGATAACAAGGCGCGCGCCGTGGTCGATAAGATACGCTCGCGGCTGAGCGTCGTCGGCTTCCGCGATGCCCACGGCCACCGCGAGACCTTCGAGCAGGCCGAGGGTGAACCCGGCGATGCGACTGGCCCGGCGCCCGTCACCGACGCTGCTGACGCCGTAAGCCGCGCTGTGGTGTGGTGGAATGACAACGACATGGACCGCTTCGAGGGTGAGCTGTACAAGTGCGCCTTGCGCGACGGCGAAGCGTTTGTCATTGCCGACTATGGCCCCGCCGGGGTGCGCTACACCCTGGCGGAGGCGTGGGACGGGACGACCGGCGTCCGCATGGTCTACGAGGACGTGCAGACGCGCCTCAGGCCGGTCATGGCAATCAAGTATTGGTACACGATGGACCCGGCGGGGGCGGATGGGGCGAACGTGGCGCGCTGTACCGTCTACACCGATGACGCGGTGCGCAAGTATGCGCGCCTCACGACGCGCGCGCAGCAGGCGCTCTACAAAGACCGGCTCGCGGGCACAACGACCGAGGACGGTTGGACGCCCATTCGCGATGCGACTGATACCGCTTGGCCGCTGCCCTGGGTGGACGCCAGCGGCGAGCCGCTGGGTCTGGCAGTGGCGCGCTTCGTCTCACCGCGCGGCTCGCTGATTGACCCCATCATTGGGCTGAACAACGCGCTGAATAAGGCGAACCTGGACTTGCTTGCCGTGGGCGACCAGCAGGGCTTCGGCCTGGTGACGGTACAGTACGATAGCCTGCCCCCGCTGGTGGCGACCGATGACCCAACGACGGCGGCCGATGGCCTGGGCCTGCGACCGGGGCGCGCGCTAGAGACGACGGGGACGGTCTCGAAGCTCCCCGCCGATGACATGGCCGGGCTGCTCAGCCTGGCGGCGCACTGGGTACAGGCCATTAGCGCCAATAGCAGCATCCCGGTTTACGAGTTTACGCCGATCACGTCCGAAGTCCCCAGCGGCGCGGCCTTGCAGATGCTCGACAGCGCGCTGGCGGACGTGGCGGACGAATGCGCGCTCTGGTTTGGCAGCGCGTGGCGGCAAGTCATGGAGTTATCGCAGAGGTTGGACGCGCTGTACGGCGCGGGGCCGGGCGAGGTCGTCAGGCTGTGGCCGCTGTGGAAGGAAACGCGGCGACGGTCTATCGATGTCGAGATGTTGAAGCTCCAGCTAGAGCGCGGGCAGGTTGGCTTGCAGGCCGACCAGCAGGGCTTACGCCAGCAGCGGGCCTTGCAGCAGGCCGGGGGGGTGGCCGGGGTAGCAGCGCGTATTCAGGCCGTGGCCGCGCCTACGCCGCCGACGAACGGGGCGGCTGAATGACGCGCGCCGAGTTTGTCGCGTACCTGGCGCGCCTGGTCATGGATGACGAAATCGACGAAGAGGAGGCGGCCGACCTGCTACGCGACTTCGACGCGGGGCGGCTGAAGCTCGACCCGCCGCAATCGCCGGATCGCATGACGGTAGACCTGTCGGCGGCGATGCTGGCGCTGGCCCTCCTGGTGGCGCGGGAGGCGGGACCGGGGGAGACTGCGCGGGCGCGCCTTCGGGATGACTTCGATGCCGACGCGCGGCGGCTGGCCGATGCGATGGCGCGGGGGAAGCTAAAGGTAGCTGACTGGCAAGGGTTACTGTGGGACGCGGTGCAGCTGCACACGCTGGCGCAGGCGACGGTGGGCGCCGGGCGCACCCTGAGCGCCGAGCAGGTCGAGGCGTTGCGCGAGGAACTGGCAAGGCAGGGTGGCTACCTGTCCCGCTTCGCCGACGTGGTAGCAAAAGGTGTTCTGGTCGGCGCGGCCCTCGGTGTGGCGCAGATAGCGGCGCGCTCTATCCAGTACGGCGCGCCGGGCTGGGCGTGGAGTTTCAAGGCGCGGCCCGACCCCGGTCGGGGCTGGATTGAGCATTATATCAGCAAGGATGACCCGTCCACGTGCGAGCCGTGCCTCGATGCGCAAGAGAACGGTCCCTACCTGCCGGGCGTGGGGCCGATGCCGGGCGACGTATGCGAGGGGGGCGGCAATTGTCGCTGCGAGCGCGTGCCCGACTACGATTTGGCCGCGTGGCGGGCGCTGGTGGAGGAAGAATGAGCATAGAACCACTAGCGGATGCGCATGAAATCCGGTATAATGATTATGATGACCGAGCGTTCTGGCTCGGTGTGCGCGAGATGCTACTGCTCGCGCTGAGACTGGTCGAAGACCACAAATTGCACATGCCACGCAGCGTGCCATCGAAGCGACGGCGCGGCGAACAATAGCAGAAACTCGTTGGGGGATAACTCAGCGGGACAACAGCCAGGTGCGGGCAACCGTGCGGGGCTAATCGTCCCGCTGTTTTGTATTTCACCGCCTTCCGTGCCGTCGCACGTAAAACACGAAGAGGGATACCATGAGCGACGAACAGCAAGCAACTGAGACGATGACCGAGGCGACCACGACGGACACGGCGGCCACGCCTGCGGAGGCGAAAAACACCGAACGCGGCCCCGTGCCCTACGACCGGTTTCACGAAGTCAACAAGGAACTGGCCGCGCTCAGGAAGTGGCGGCAGGACCAGGAGAAGGCGGCCGGCAAGGCTGAGAGCGAACGCCTGGCGAAGATGGGCGAGTGGGAAGCGCTCGCCAAGCAGCACGAGGCGGCCGCGCAAGGTCTGACCGCCGAACGGGACACCCTGACGGCGCGGCTGGCGGAGGCGGAGGCGGCGGTCGAGGCGACCTACCAGGCGCGGCTAAAGACGCTGCCGAAGGAAGCGAAGAACGCTATCGAGAGCCTGCCCGGCTTGAGCGTGCCGCAACGCCTTGCCTGGCTCGACGCCAACGCGGGACTGTTCGCGCGGCCCACGCCGCCCGACATCAACGCCACGGCGCAGGGCACGGGCGCGCGGGTGAGAACGGACGAAGAGGCGGCCGAGTTGGCCGCTATCTACGGGGTACGCGCAGAGTACCTCAAGAGGTGAGATATGGCGATTGCACGACAGACGGACAATAAGCTCGTCAAGCCCCTCGGCGGGTGCATCATCCGCCGCAAGCAGGCGGGCGGGACGGTGGAAGCAGGGGAGGCGGTCTACCTGGACAGCGCGGGCAAGGTGCAGGTCACGGCGGCCAACGCCGTGGCGACCAACTATGCCTACGGCATGAGCCTCCAGGACGCTGCCAGCGGGGATTGGATTGACGTGGTGCTCCACGGCCCGGTGGAGTGCGCCACGGGCGGCACGGCGGGGGCTATCGTCTACACCAGCGATACCGCCGGGGAGTTCGCAGAGACGGCGGGTACTAAGACGACTATCTTGGGTGTCATGGAGAGCGCGACCACGCTCTTTCTGCGACCCCAGATCGTCTCGTTGTCGTAGGGGGTGAGACATGGCGCTTGGACCACGAGATACGACCGGCCTGGTCTTGATGACCGGCTGGGACGCAACGGCGCTCAAGCAGTTTGAGCTTCAGGACGGTACAACTTACGCGCAGGTCGTCAGCGAGATGAACGCGGCGCTCGGCGCGCTGAACGCGGAACTGACCAATGATCCGCTGTGGAGCGGGCTGGTCTCCTACACCGACCAACTGACGACGGAGTATCGCGTCGGCTCGTCCAACGGCTTCTCCACCTTCACGGAGTACAGCCTGCCCGACCCGCGTCGGGCGGACACCGAGGGGCACATGCTGCCCCTCATGGCGTATGACCGGATGTTGGGCTGGACCTGGGACTATCTGCGCAAGGCGCGCCTGGACCAGGTACGCGCCGACATCGCCGACGCCATCAAGGACGCCCGCGACAAGTACCGCGTCGTGTTGCTGACGCGCCTGCTTCAGCGCGGCGACGACAGCGGCGCGGCGAAGGGCCTGGGTAGCTCCGGCTACTCGCCGGGCTTCGCTACCACGGCGGCCTCGACCTCGGTGGACTTCGTGCCACCCGCCTACGGCGGCACGACCTTCGCCGCCACCCATGAGCACTACGTCCCTATCGCGGGCGGGGCGTTCACAGCGGCGGTGTTCACCGACGCGAAGGACGAATTGCGCGAGCACGGCCACGAGCCGCCCTACGACTTCATCATCGGCGGCAGCGATGAGGCGGCGGTGCGGGCGCTGACGGGCTTCGTGCCTACGGCGGAGAGCCTGGTCGCCTATGGCAATAATGCGACGCTGGCTCGCCTCGACCCTGGCGCGCAGGGGCCGGGCATCTACTACATCGGCACGCTGAACGACTTCGCTATCCGCGTTGTGCCGGGCATGCCCCAGTACTACGGCTTCGCCTGGAAGAGCTACGGGCGCAACAGCCAGCGTAACCCGCTGCGCGTCCGGGTGCAGAAGGGCGAGAGCGTCCCGCGCGTTGTGGCGATGACTGACCCGCGCGCCGGGAATGCGACGACCCCGATCCAGAACCTCATGCTGTTCCTGGAATTCGGCGTCGGCGTGGCGGACCGCACCAACGGCACGCCGCGTTACGTCAACAACGCGGCCTGGTCCGACGGCACACCGACCTAGAGGAGGCCGGCAATGAGTATCGTGTATCGCGAGATGCAAGCCGTCAACTTCGAGGACGGGGTGTACCTGGCGGGCACACAGGTCACGGCGACGGCGGCGGAGATCAACACCGTCGCTGGGGTGACGGCGGGCACGGCCACGGCCTCGAAAGCGGTGGTGGCGAACGCCAACAAGGTGGTGACGGGCCTGCGCGTGCCGGTCGTGGTAGCCACCGACGCTGTAGTGTTGACCGAGGCTGATAGCGGCAAGGTCATCGTGATGAATGCAGCGGCGGCAAAGGTGGTCACACTTCCGGCAACGGCGGCGGGGCTGGTCTTCACGCTGACGCATCAGGTTGCCACGACCAGCGGCGCGGGGCACGCCTTCAGCCCGGCGGCCACGGACCTGATTCGGGGCAACGGCATCACGCCGGCCGACAACAAAGACTTGATCTGTACGCAAGGCACGAGCCGCATCGGGGACAGTGTAACCCTGGTCGGTGACGGCGTGGATGGCTGGTATGTGACCGAGATCGTCGGAACCTGGGCGCGGGAAGGCTAAGCGACGAAAGGGCGCGAAAGGCATGACGATCACCATCGACCTGACGACGCAAATCGGCCAGGTGCGCCTGGAGATTGGCGACGATGATGACACGGACGGCCACGGCAAGCGGCCCGATGGCCGCAACCTGAGCGACCAGGCCATCAACCTGTGGCTGACACGCGCGGGGCTATTCCAGTCGGGGGATAGCCAGGTGTTGCTGGCGGCGGCGTATGCGTGCGAGCAGTTGGCGCGCGACTGGTCAACGATTAGCAATATCAGTGCGCCGAGCCGCAGCGAGGCAGCAGGTGACGTGGCGGCCAAGTGGCGCGAGCGCGCCCGCGAGCTGCGTCACCAGGCGGCGGGTGGTGGTGGCGGGTTGCGCGTGCGTAGCCTGCGCGCGACGCCTGTCACCTCGGAGTATACGACGTGACGCTGGACATTCAGCCGGGCGACGTGCTGGTGAGCGGTGCGAGCGAGTACGCAATCACCGCCGTCGGTGACTATGTCTGGTTGCGGCCGGCCTCACCTGGCTTTCGTCGGCAGATGAACACCGGCTACAGCGTCAAACGCGCGCCGGCCGTCGTGGCGGGCGCGCGGGGGGCGGCGGTCCTGCATATCGCAAGTCTCACTGGTTCGCCCCTCGACGCGGTGAACCCGGCGGCGGTGGCGGAGACGCACGGCGGCGAGTATCGCTACGTGCAAATGTACTCGACCGTGGTCATGGACGGCGAGGGCCGCTACCTGACGCTCACGGTCGAGAAGGCGCAACGATGAGCCTCAAAGTCGAGGCGCGCGGCGCTGAGATACTGGCGACGAAGTATCGCGCGCTCAACGTCAAGACGGTCCTGACGCGCATCGCCAACGAGTATCTGAGCCGCATGCAGATCGACCTCAACCACTACCCACCGCCCCCACCGGGTAGCACCTATAAGCGCACGGGCGCGCTAGGGCGGGGCTGGCTACATCGTACCGAGGGCGCGCAAGGCGTGGTGCGACTAGAGAACGCCGTGCCCTACGCGACATATGTCCAGGGGCCGCGTCAGGCGTGGATGCACGTCGGACGCTGGGCCACAGTCGAGGAAGTCTGGGCGCGCTATCACGACGCCATGACGACTGACCTTCGACAGGCGGTCCGTGAGGAGTTGTCAGGTGAGAAGTGACGTTCGCTCGGCTATCAAGTACGGGCTGGCGGTGGCCGTTCCGACTGCCGTCGTCTATGACTACGTGCCGATGGAGGTCGGGCTACCCAGTCCGCTGATTATGCTAGAAGTGGTCGGCACGCAGCGCACGGTACAGAGCTTCCAGGGCGCGCAGCGGCGACACCTGCTAACAATCCATCTCTTCGTGGCGCTGGCGGACGCGAGCTACACCGAGAGCAACAGCCAGAGCGACCTGGACAGCCTCGAAGAGGCGATTGGCGCGTGGCTGGCGGCGAACCGCGTTGCCCCGGCGTGGAAGAGTCTGGAAGCGGGGCAGACGATGGCGGACCTGGTGACGGTCGGCGGAGACATCCGTCGCCACGAAGCCATCCCGCTGACAATCCTGGAAGTGTAACAGGAAGGGGGCGCGAGTGACAATGTACAAAGTGCTGGTCTCGCTCTGGCTCGATACGACCGGGCGAGGGTATGCGCTGGGGGCGGAGGAAGACTTTGACGGCGTTGACGCCGACCTGGTGGCCCACATGGTCGAAGCGGGGCAGATCATGCCCCTCGACCAGTGGACGGCCCCGGTATCGACGCCTGACGCCGTTGCCGAGGTGGTCGAGATGCACCCGCATCATGTGGGCGCGGGCAAGCCGGGGCCGGATACCTGGGAGGGCATCTGGGCCAAGACCGGCAAGGCCGCGCCGAAGTCAGAGGAGGGAGACTAGCAGATGGCAGCGCTATCAACGCAAGAAGTGGTGGCGGCGGGCACAACCCTGAGCTTCGCTGCGTGCGCGGGTGGGGGCGATACCTTCATCAACGACGGCAATACGTTTCTGTACGTGAAGAACGGCAGCGGCGGCGCGCTTACGGTGACGATTGCTGCCCCGGCCACGCCCCACGGCATGACGATCACGGCGCAGGCGGTGAGCGTCGGCGCGGGCAGTGAGAAGTGCATCAAGCCGTACCCGCAGCAGTTCACCCAGCCAGCGGCGGCTACGACCAATATCACCTACAGCGGCGTCACGTCCCTGACGATTGCCGTCGTGAAGTTTACCCCGCCCGCGTGACGGGGAGGAGTGTGACAGATGGCCCAAGCGACTGACGGAATCACCTTCCAGGACGTTGATGTCTTCTACTCGACCAACGGGTCAAGCTGGACCGAAGTCAGCGGTGAGACCAATCAGGTAACGACCAGCGGCTTCGAGCGCCCCCAGACCGAGACGGCGACTTTCGAGAGTGGCACGAGCGGCCCCATCGTGAAGGTTGGGTCGAAGGGCAGCGGCACAGTGACGGTGCGCGCGCTGTACCGCGAGAACGCCTCGGCGCTGTACAAGATCGCCCTCGACGCCTGGAATAACAACACCGACCTATACTACCGATGGACGCCGAAGGGTACGTCCGGCGGCAACTACCGTTTCACGACCGGCGCGGGGCGCGTGCTGGCTCAGCCGCTACCGACCGGCGAGGCGGCCAGCGGCGACGTGCTGGTCATCGAGATCGGCGTCAGCGTCGGCGCAGTTACCCAGGACACCGTTTAGCCGTAGGGGAGGGGAAACCCTCCCCTACCCCTGGAAGGATGATAAAGCATGATTGAGTACGGACGCTTTACGGTTCGCGACCTGACGGACGGCGGGCCGGGCTTCATCGAGCGCGCCCGGCTGAGCGGGGCGATTGCGCAGGCGGTGGCGGAAAGTCGCCGCCTGTTGCGCGTCGTGCAATCGATGACCGACAGCGGGCGCGATGCGACGGCGCAGCGGGACGCCCTCGGCACGTTGAACGTGCAAACGCTCACGCTGTCGATTGAGCTGCTGGAGGCCAGCGTTGTCGCGGTGGACGGCGCGGCTGTGGACATGGACAACACGGACGACGTGACGCGCGTCAGGAAGGCCCTGGACCGGCTGAGCCGCGACGAATGGCAGGCGCTGCTGGCGGCAATCCAGGGAGAGGCTCCCAAAAGCAACGGAGCCGGAGGCGGTACGGTCGGCGAATGACATCGAATACTGGGGACTGCGCGCGGCTATCGCGTGGGAGCGGCGCAAGACGCCCACGACGGGCGGTAGCGAGCCGTTCGTCCCCTGGTGGGTTCCCTTCGTCGATGCGGCGGAGGCGTGGGGTGTCCCGCCGTGGGTCATTGTCGAGCGGCAGGTCGAGACGGGTGATGCCTACGAATGGCTACAGCGACGACGCACCCTGAGCCGAGCGCGCGAGGATAGCGGCAAATGAGCGACGACCGGATCACCTTCTTAATCGAGGCCATCGACAAGGCCAGCGAGCCGCTGACAGGCATTGCGAACCGTATCAGCAGCATGGCGTCCGGTGGCCTCGGCGCACTGGGCAGCATGTCCACGGCCCTGGCTGGGGTGGGCGTGATTGCGGGCGGCGCGGCCCTGGCTGGCGTCGTGGCGCTGGGCAAGGCGGGCGTAGATGCCTGGGGCGAGATGGACGCCGCCGCCGATACGCTCATGCAGAAGACCGGCGCGACGGGCGAGGCGCTCACGGGCATGACCGATAGCGTCATGAATCTGCGCGCATCGGCGGCTGGCCTGGGGGTGGACACCGAGGTCATCGCGACCACGATGGCGAGCCTCAGTCAGCGTACCGGGGCCACCGGGGAAGTCCTTGAGGGTCTGACGGGTGGGGTGCTAGAGTTCTCGAAACTCATGGGCGGCGACGCCAAGTCCAACACCGAGTCATTGGCCGGGGTGCTGGCGGGCTTCAACATCGATGCGGAGGGGTCCGGGGCGGCGCTTGACATTGCCTTCGTCGCCGCGCAGAAGTTTGGCGTGGCGGGCAACGAATTGCTGGGCAATCTGGAGAAGTTCGGCCCGACGCTGCGCCAGATGGGGCTGGGGCTAGATGAAAGCGCCACCCTGCTGGGTGGCCTGACGAAGGCCGGGGTGGACGCCGACGGTGTGATGGCGGCTGTCACCAAGAGCGCCGGGAAATTCGCTGAGCAGGGGCTAAGTATCCGCGACGGAATGTCGCAGGCCATCGCCGCAATCCAGGGAGCCGCGACCGAGACCGAGGCCATGACCATTGCCTCGGAGACGTTCGGCGGCCGCGCGGCGGTCAAGATGGTCGATGGCATCCGCAGCGGCAAGATTAGCCTGGAGGAGTTGACGGCGGGGCTGGGTGACACGACGGGTGCGCTACACGCCGCGACGGAGGAAGCCCTCGACGCGCCCGACAAGTGGGCGATGGGCATGACGCAAATCCAGAATGCCCTCGTGCCTGTCGGCGAAGCCGTCATGGGCCTGGCGTCTGAGATCATGCCGATGGTGTCCGACGTGATCACCAACGTAGTCGTGCCCGCGTTGACGACGCTGGGCGGGTGGCTAAAGGACAACCTACCGGCGGCCATCGAGACGCTCAGGGGGGTCTGGTCGGCAATCCAGCCCGCGCTGGGCACGGTGGCAGACTTTATCACGGGCACGGTGTTCCCCATCCTGGCAACGCTGGCCGGGTGGCTAAAGGACAACCTGCCGGGGGCTATCCAGGTTCTGGTCGGCTTCTGGCAAGGCACGCTCTGGCCCGCGCTGCAAGCCGTGGCGGGGTGGCTGCAAGCGAACCTGTTCCCCATCCTGGTAACGCTGGCCGGGTGGCTAAAGGACAACCTGCCGGGGGCTATCCAGGTTCTGGTC
>CAZJJF010000084.1:0-12212 GCA_964546245.1 uncultured Anaerolineales bacterium | reverse complement strand
CCGACCCTGACCCCATCTCCTATGTTATCCCCAGCAACGACGACGCGATCCGCGCCATCAAGTTAATGACGAGCAAGATCGCCGACGCCATCATCGAGGGCCGCCAGATGCACCAGCAGGCCCTGGTGGACGAGATGGCCGAAGAGGAACTGACCACGACTCAGCGCGTGTTCTCGCCCGACGAGGACCGTAATGAAGAAGATTACGAAGTCGGTATCATCGAGACTGAGGAGTAAGAGCGAATGACCGAGATTACGACCGCTATGGTCAAAGAACTGCGGGAAGCAACGGGGGCGGGTATCCTGGAAAGCCGCAACGCGCTGCGCGAGTCTAGCGGCGATTTCGATCAGGCCGTCCAACTGTTGCGCGAGCGCGGCCTGTCGAAGGCCGCCAAGAAGGCCGACCGCACCGCCAATCAGGGCCTGATCATCAGCCGTATCGAGAACGATGCCGCCCTGGGCGTCATGGTCGAATTGAACTGCGAGACGGACTTCGTCGCGCGCAACGAGCGCTTTCAGGAACTCGCCAATCTGGTGGCCGACCTGGTGGTCGCGACCGGCGCCGATACCCCCGACGAGATTCTGGAGCTGAAGGTCGAGGGGCGCGCCGTCAAGGACCTCATCACCGACGCCGTGGCCGTCATCGGCGAGAACATCCAGCTGCGCCGCGTGGCTCGCTTCGAGGCCGCCCCCGGCGGCTTCATTACCAGCTACATCCACGGTGGGCGGATCGGCGTGCTGGCCGAGATCAGCGGCGCCAACGAGGCCCTGGCCCACGATCTGGCTCTCCAGATCGCCGCCAGCAGCCCGCGCTACCTCGTGGCTGATGAAGTGCCGGAGGAAGTGTTGGAGGCCGAGCGCCATATCTACTGGGCGCAACTGGCCGACGACCCCAAGCCGGACGCCGTCAAGACCAAGATCGTCGCCGGTCGCGTCGACAAGTACCTGGAAGAAATCGTCCTGGTCCGACAACCCTATATCAAGGATCCGGGCAAGTCGATTCAGCAACTGCTCAAGGAAGCCGACGGCAACGTCACCGTGCGGCGCTTCGCGCGCTTCGAACTGGGCGCGTAAGTCACGTGCAGACAATGGAGGATCGCGGCGCGGGGCCATAGCCAGACTATGTCGCCGGCCCCGGTCCTCCATCTTCACATCTGGGGGAATGATGCCTGAAGCGAAATACAGGCGAGTGCTACTCAAACTCGGCGGCGAGGCCCTGGCCGGCCCGGGCAATTTCGGCATCGATGTCGCCGAAGCGCAGACCATCGCCGCGCGGGTCGCGGCCGTCCGCGAGTTGGGCATCGACATTGGCATCGTCATTGGCGCGGGCAACTTGTGGCGCGGCAAAGACGGCATGACACACGGCATGGACCGCACTACCGCCGACCACATCGGCATGCTCGCCATCGTCATGAACTGCCTCGCCCTGCGCGACGCCCTGGAGCGCGAGGGGGTCGAGACCCGTGTCCAGACAGCCATCGAGATGCGGCCCATCGCCGAGCCGTATATTCGGTTGCGCGCCATCCGCCACCTGGAAAAGCAGCGTGTGGTCGTCTTTGGCGCCGGTACGGGCAATCCCTACTTCACCACCGACACCGCCGCCATGCTGCGCGCCCTTGAAATCAACGCCGATGTGATGGTGAAGGCCACCAAAGTCGATGGGGTCTACACCGCCGATCCGCGCGAGTTCGCCGACGCCCAGCGGCTGCCCCACCTCACCTACATCGACGCTCTGAACATGGGGGTGCGCGTGATGGATAGTACGGCGCTGACCATGGGCATGGATAACAACCTGCCTATCATCGTCCTCAACCTGTGGGAACCGGGCCAGCTCGAGCGCGCCCTCATGGGCCAGCCGGTCGGTACGACCATCAGCCATACCAACGGCCACGTCTGAGGCAGCGACACGGATTTGACATTCGTTCGTAGACAGAACATAGTTAGGGCTATCCACCAATGAATAGCGCGGGCCAGGCCCGCGTTATCTCTACAGCACACTAATCGACGCCCACGGGGAAGCGAGCATGATTGACGATATTGTGCGCGATACGCGCCAGCATATGGACAAGAGCGTGGAAGCCCTGCGCCATGACCTTAGCGCGATTCGCACCGGCCGGGCCAGCCCGGTGCTCCTGGACCGCATCAGCGTCGAATACTACGGCACCCCCACACCCATCAACCAGCTAGCCCTGGTGAGCGTACCCGAAGCGCGTGTTCTGGCTATCAAGCCCTACGACCGCACGGCCATGAACGCCATCGAGAAGGCCATCCTCAAGTCGGACCTGGGTCTGACGCCCACCAACGACGGCCAGATCATTCGTCTCGTCCTGCCCCAACTCACCGAGCAGCGTCGCCGCGAGCTGGTGAAGCAGTCGCACAAGCGCGTCGAGGAGGCGAAGGTCGCCTTGCGCAATATCCGCCGCGACGCCATCAAGGACATGCAGGACGCCGAGAAGGAAGATCTGATCACCGAGGATGACCTGGAAGACGGCAAGGAACAGATTCAGAAACTGATCGACAAGGTCACAGAGCAGATAGAAGCCATCGGCAAAGCTAAAGAAGCTGAAATCATGGAAGTCTAGGAGTTTATCATGAACGGGCAACCAACGCTTCCGACGGTGCCAGGCCACGTCGCCATCATTATGGATGGCAACGGACGCTGGGCTCAGCGTCAGGGCTTGCCACGACTGGCCGGCCATCGCGCTGGCGTCAACAATATTCGCCGCGTTCTGGAGGCGACCGTCGATTTTGGTGTGCCGGTTCTGACGGTGTATGCCTTCTCCACGGAAAACTGGAAGCGTCCGAGCCTGGAAGTACGTGGCCTGATGCGGCTCTTCGAGGAGGGCTTTCATCGCTATCTGCCCGAGTTGAATGAGCGCGGCGTGCAGATTCGTCATATCGGCTCCAGCGAGGGGGTCTCGCCTCGCTTGCAGCAACTACTGACCGACGCCTGCGAGATGACGCGCCACAACTCAACCCTGATCCTCAACATCGCCTTCAACTACGGCGGGCGCGCGGAGATTGTGGACGCCGTGCGACGCATCATTGCCAGCGGGGTGCGCGCCGAGGAGGTGACGGAGGACCTTATCAGCCAATCCCTGGGCACGGCTGGACTACCCGACCCCGATCTGGTGATTCGCACCGGCGGCGACATGCGGCTGTCGAACTTCCTCATCTGGCAGGCCAACTACGCCGAGTATTACGTCACCCCAACCTACTGGCCGGATTTCGACCGCGCCGCACTGTATCAGGCGCTAATGGTCTATGCTCACCGCGACCGCCGCTTTGGGCGAGTTCACGACACCACCGAAGCCGACGGCTACACAGACATGCTCGGTATCGAGAACGGCGCGTAACGCGCCGCCTTCGGAGGCTCCGTTGCTCAGCCAGCGCATCGCCAGCGCCGTCGTTCTCCTCATACTCCTCATCCCCGCGGGCTATCTGGGTGGCTGGTGGTACTTTGGTTTCCTCGCTGTTTTCGGCAGCGTCGCCCTGTGGGAGTTGCGCGGCCTCATCGCCCACGCCGGTCTCCGCGCCTGGGAGCCGATTCTGTTCGGCGTCCCCTTCCTTCTGGCGCTGGGGCCTCTATTGCCCCAGTGGGACCTGGCGCGCCCCGTCGTCGCCGCAGGGGTCATTGGGGCATCGGCATGGCAACTGTCGCGCCGGCCAGAGGATCGCTCCCTGCCCGACTGGGCCATGACCATTGCCGCCGCCATGTACGTCGGTTGGTTGGGGGCGCAGGTAGTCTTCGTGCGGGCAGTTCCCAATGGCCTGGCCTGGTCGATCTTCCTGTATGCGGTGGTTCTGCTGACCGATACAGCCGCCTACTTCGGCGGTCGCGCCTTTGGCCGCCACCAGTTCACCCCGACCATCAGCCCGAAGAAGACGTGGGAAGGCGCGATCATTGGCTGGGCCTTTGGCGGCCTCTTTGCGGTGGGGCTGGCGCGCTTCCTGCAATTGCCCATGCCGCTGGCGGCCGCCCTGGCCCTGGGCCTGGCGACCAGCCTGGTATCCACGCTTGGCGACCTCACCTTCTCGTTCTTCAAGCGGCAGGCCCACGTCAAGGACTCCAGTCAACTCATCCCTGGCCACGGTGGCTTCTTGGATCGCCTCGACAGCGTCTTGACCGGCGCCGCCGTGGTGGCGACCTACATCGTCTGGTTTGTTCGCTAAGGGCGAGCGAGGCTGCTCCCGCTATGGCTACCAGCGGCCCACGCTCGGCCTAACCTGAGCGCCGCGAAGCTATGCACCTACCGCCTGGCATCACCCTGTTGGGCGTTCTCGCCCGCCTGAATCTGGTCCTTTCCTCGGCGACCGTCATCGTCGCCGTCTCTCTCCTGGCGTATCTGCTGGCCCACAATTTCCGCAACAAGGTCGCTCGCGCCTTCTGCCTCGTCCTGGCCTTTGTCAGCATCGTCTACGCCGGTGATGTCTTTCTCGACGCCATCACCGATCCGGATAGTACCCGCTTCTGGCTGCGCTTCCAGTGGATTGGCATCGCCCTGGTTCCCGCCGCCTACCTCCACTTCTCGGATGTCCTGCTGCGTACCACCAACTCCTTCTCCACAACGCGCCGTTGGCTAACCATCGGCGCGTTCGTTGGCGGCGGCATCTCTCTGGCCCTGGTGCTGTTCACCCAGAGCCTGGTGGACCGGGTGGACCTTAACCTGCTCAACCCACTGGCGGCCCACTTCACGGCTGGCCCGCTGTTCGGCCCCTTCACCCTCTTCTTCTTCTCCACATCGGTCTACGCCGCTTATAATGTCGTTCGGGCACGTAATCGCGCCCTGACCACCACCTCGCG
This sequence comes from uncultured Anaerolineales bacterium, assembly GCA_964546245.1. Lineage (GTDB taxonomy): Bacteria > Chloroflexota > Anaerolineae > Epilineales > JAHCIE01 > JAHCIE01. The sequence continues at coordinate 7,409 of CAZJJF010000084.1, read as the reverse complement.
CCGGCGCATGAACTACCTCCTCGCGTCCATCGCCGCCCCGTTCAGCGTCTTCCCCTACCTCATGCTGACCTCGCCTTTAGTCAACCTCGGCGAGCATCCTCTGGTGTTCGGCTTCCTGGCCGCCGCCGCCAACATCGCCATCACCTGGATGATGGTTGTCATGGCCTACGGTGTTGCCTATCAGGGCGTCCTCATCTCCGACCGTGCCGTAAAGCGCAATCTCATCAAGTTCCTGATCCAGGCTCCGATCCTCGGCTCCTTCGTCATCCTGGCCATGCTGCTCGTGCCGCCCGTCGAGCGCATCCTGGGCCTCCCGCGCGATACGGTTCTCATCTTCATCGTCGTGTTCGGTATCGTCGCCTTCCAGCTCTTCGTCAGCGTTAGCCGCCCCCTCGTCGACCGCATCATTTTCTGGGGCGACTGGAGCGAGATTCACTGGCTGCGTCGCCTGGACGAGCGCCTGCTCAGTAGCAGCGACCTGCGCCAGCTTCTGGAGAATATCGTCACCTCAGTACGGGATGTCTTGCGCGTGGACGCCAGCTTCATCGCCGTCGCGGCCGCTGGTCGGCTAACCCTGGACACGGCCAGCGGCCCGGAGGATAGGGTCCAGCTGTGCCTGACAGAGCTAGACGACACCGCCCTGGACGCCATTGCCGGGGGTGCGACGGTGCAGCGCGCGGGCTTCTGGATAATCCCCCTGCGCGGCACGGAGACCATCGACGGCTTGCGAACCTTGTTAGGTGCGCTGGGGGTATCGAAAGACCCGGCGCGATTGACGTCGCGTGAGCGCGCCGCCCTGGTCGATCTCATCGCGCAGGCCGAGCGGGCCATGGAAGACCGCCGCTTGCAGCAGAATATCTTCCGCGTGGTCCGGCAACTCGAGACCGAGATTGAAACGCTACAGCGCGCCCGCTCGCGGATGCTGTACGAAGGTTCGCTCCCCCTCGACGACGAGGCATCCCCAGTCGACTCGCCCGACTTCGTCGCCTGGGTGCGCGATGCGCTAAGCCACTATTGGGGCGGCCCCAAGCTGGCTAACAGCCCGCTGCTCCGCCTGCGCATCGTGCGCGCTACCCTTGACGGCGATCACAACCCGGCCGGGGCAGTGCGCACCATTCTCGACGAAGCCATCCAGAGTCTCAAGCCGGAGGGGCAACGCAGTCTGCTGTCTGTGGATTGGACTTTGTACAATATCCTGGAGATGAAATTCATCAAGGGGCATCGGACACGGGATATTGCCTCGCGCCTGGCGATGAGCGAGTCGGACCTGTATCGTAAGCAGCGCGTTGCCATCGAGCAGGTCGCGCAGCAGATCGCCAGCATGGAAGCGCATGGTGGCAATGGCAGCGAGCGACGGCCAGAAGATTCGCAGCGCGCCGAAGCCTGATATCAAGCAGGGCCGAGCCGTGGCAAGGGGGGAGCAGCTGCGTTAGCTACTCCCCCCTCCTCCATCGCTACCACCCGCCAGGCAGACGCGGGCTTAGCTGGTGCGCTCGCCACTGCGCGCCAGGCGGCGCTCGCGCTCTTCCTGCTTGAGCTGCTGGGCGCGGAAGGACACGTAGGCCGTGATCTCCTCCTCCAACAGCTCGCGCGCGCGCGGGCTAAGCTCCTTGTCCTGGAGCGCGTTGGCGACGACCTGGATGACCGGATGTGTCAGGGGCACGCCGGAGTTACTCAGCAGCCGCTCCAGGTCGCCCTCTGGCAGGTGCTGGGCGCTGGCCAGCAGGCGATCACTCTCCTCAGGCGACAACTGCAAGGCGCGCGCCAGCTTCAGCACAACCTTGCGGGAGGGTCGCCGCTCGTCCATTTCCAGGCGCGCAATGTAACTTCCATCGACCCCAACCATTTCTGCCAGTTGCTTCTGCGTCAAGCCCCGCTCGAGGCGGGCCGACTTCAAGAGATGACCAAACGTCGTCAGCATGCTATTGCCCCTTTCTGGTGATGGGAGGATGTTGGATAGATGCGCGGAGACACCAGGAACGGCCGTGTCTGGCCGCCAACAGTGATATTCGACTGCAACCGTGCGTGCTAAAGTATACGCCGCAATGCCGACATGTCCAAACCAGCCAGCCCGACACATGCCGCCCTGCCGATTGTGGACAGTATACCGCGATATTGTATCAAAATTCATGTCAGGTGTCAAGGGATGACAGAAATACTGCACACTCCCTGGGCGATTCTTAATGAATTCTTCTCAAATCGGCCGTGATTCGCCCGCCCCCAGCAAGCCCGCAACGCCATAGAGGCGACAGATAAGCCCCACTGCCATATTTGAGAGTTTTTGGCAGTCCTGCCCCGCTATACTTGGGCACGTACAGGGAGGCTGCTCGCGATGCGTGTCTCTTCGCGCCTGCCGGGGTTCTATCAACTGAGCGTACAAGCGCGCCTTGCCCGTGTGGCCGATGGCGTGCCCCTCATCGTCGAGGAGACCAACGCCCTTACCACGGGTGGACTGACCCTCGAGTCAGCCTCGGTGCTGGTCGAGAATGTTGTGGGGTTGTACGGACTACCCTTCGCGGTCGCCCCCAACTTCACCGTCAACGGCCGCGATGTTCTCGTGCCGATGGTGATCGAGGAGCCGTCTGTCGTGGCGGCAGCAAGTCACGCGGCCCGCCTCGTCCGCGAGGGAGGCGGCTTCAGCGCCGATACCGACCCGCCGCTCATGGTGGGTCAGGTCCACGTGCTGGATATCCCGGACCTGGACGAAGCTGAGGCAGCTGTCCACAGCCACGCCGATGAGCTGCTTATCGAGGCCGATCAGCACATCCCCAGTATCGTCCGCCGTGGCGGGGGGGCGCGTGCCCTGGAGACACATCGAGTGGCGACGCGCGTCGGCCCCGCGCTCATCGTGCATCTCGTCCTGGATGTGCGCGACGCCATGGGCGCGAACGCTGTGAACACGGTAGCCGAGACCCTCGCGCCTCGCATCGCTAACCTCACGGGCGGCCGAGTCGCGCTGCGCATTCTCTCCAACCTGGCCGACCGTCGCCTGGCGCGGGCCGCCGGCCGCGTCCCCCACACTGCCTTCAGTAGCGAGGATATGGATGGACGTCTGGTAGTGCGCCGTATCGTGGAGGCGCAGGCGCTGGCTGAGGTCGATGCCTATCGGGCCGTCACCCATAACAAGGGCGTGATGAACGGCATCGACGCCGTGGTCGTCGCGACGGGCAACGACTGGCGCGCGGTGGAAGCCGCGGCGCACGCCTGGGCCGCGCGCGCGGGTGGATATGGCCCACTGACCCGCTTGGAGCAGGACGGCAATGGCGACCTGATTGGATCCATTGAGTTGCCCCTTGCCCTGGGCATCGTCGGCGGCACGACCCGCGCCCATCCAGTGGCGGCCATCGCGCTAAAGATTCTGGGCGTCGCGACAGCGAGCGAGCTGAGCCAGATCGCTGCCTGCGTGGGTCTGGCCCAAAACCTCGGCGCGTTGCGCGCCCTGGCGACGGAGGGCATCCAGCAGGGGCATATGACCCTCCACGCCCGCCAGGTCGCCCTGGCAGCCGGCGCGCGCGGCGACGATGTCCAACGCATTGCGGACCGGCTCGTGGCCGAGCGCAACATTCGCGTCGTCCGCGCCGAGGAGTTGCTGCGCGAGACCTGACGCCACCAGGTAAGGCCGGACCCATCCGGCGGGTCTAGTGAATGGTATCCCTGACAGTTATGTCGTCAACATAGGAAACCTGTTTTGGTCGTGGCCCGGCTAGCGCCGCGACCGTTGAATCGGAGACGAAACTGTGATGAAACCTGTGAATCCTGTGGGTATTGTCGGGTATGGGGCCTACATCCCGCGCTTCCGTGTCAAGGCGGCGGAGGTCGCCCGCGTCTGGGGCGGCGGCGAGGGTGGCCTGCCCATCGAGGAGAAGGCCGTACCCGGCCTCGACGAGGACGTGATCTCCATGTCTATCGAGGCGGCCCGCAACGCCCTCAAGCGCGCCCAGATTAACCCCAAAGACCTCGGCGCGGTGTGGGTTGGGTCCGAATCTCACCCCTACGCTGTGAAGCCCAGCTCGACTCTTGTGGCCGAGGCGCTGGACGCCACGCCGCTGGTCAGCGCCGCCGACTGGCAGTTCGCCTGCAAGGCGGGCACGGAGGCGATGCAGGCCGGCTTCGGCTACATCGGGTCGGGCATGGTGCGCTACGCCCTCGCCATCGGCGCGGACACGGCTCAGGGCCGCCCCGGCGACGCTCTGGAGTACACGGCAGGGGCAGGGGCGGCCGCCTTCATCCTCGGCCCCGCCGATGAGGCGCTGGCCGTCCTCGAAGCCTCCCTGTCCTACGTCACCGATACGCCCGACTTCTTCCGCCGCCCCTATCAGCACTACCCGGAGCATGGCAATCGCTTCACCGGCGATCCCGCCTACTTCCACCACACGACCGAGGCCGGCCGGCGGCTACTGGCGGAGATGGACCGCACCGCGCAGGACTACACCTGGGCAGTGTTCCATCAGCCCAACGTCAAGTTCCCCGCCAAAGCGGGGCAGATGCTCGGCTTCAAGCCAGAGCAGCTGGCGCCGGGGTTGCTCGTGGGCCAGATCGGCAACACGTATGCTGCCGCGTCGCCCATCGGGCTGACCGCCACCCTCGACGTCGCGCAGCCTGGTGACCGCATCCTGCTGGTATCCTTCGGCTCCGGCGCGGGCAGCGATGCCCTATCGCTGGTTGTCACCGATGCCATCAAGGACCGGCGCAAGCTGGCGCTGCCGACGGTAGCTTACGTCAAGCGCCGCGATGAAATTGACTACGCCACCTATACCCGCTATCGCGGCAAGCTACACATGGCCTAGCTCCCAGAGCAACCGGCCTACCGCGCTATAAGGATTGAAACACATATGCGAGATGTCAGCATCATTGGCATAGGACAAACGAAAGTCGGCGAGCATTGGGAGCGCAGCCTATCCGATCTCGCCGTGGAAGCTGCACTGTCAGCCCTGGACAACGCGGGCCTGGACACGGCCGACGTGCTGTACGTCGGCAACATGCTGGGCGGCATGCTTAGCGGCCAGGAGCACCTGGGCGCGCTGATTGCCGACATGGCGGGTCTGCGTGGGCTACCTGCGCTGCGCGTCGAGGCGGCCGACGCCTCGGGAGCCGTCGCCCTGCACGAGGCATATCAGGTTGTCGCAGGTGGCGCCGCCAACATTGCCCTGGCTATCGGCGTAGAGAAGATGACCGACCGCCTGCCCGACGCTGCCGAGGCCGGCCTGGCTGCGGGCGGCCTCGGCGACTACGAGGCCGCGCAGGGCATCACGGCGATGGCCCAGAGCGCCATGCTGATGCAGCGCTATCTGCACGAGTACGGGCTGGAGGTGGGTGACTTCGCCGCCTTCCCCGTCAACGCCCATCGTAACGCCGCCGCCAATCCCTTCGCCATGTATCGCAACCAGGTTTCGGAAAAGGCATACCGCCAGGCGAAGATGGTCGCCACTCCCATTAACCTGCTGGATGGCGCACCTCTGGCCGACGGCGCAGCGGCCGTGGTACTGGTCGCCACCGACCACGCCCGCGCCCTGGGTCGCCCCGGCATCCGCATCCTGGCATCGACGCTGGCGACAGATAGCATCGCCCTCACCGATCGCGATGACGTGCTGAGCCTCGGCGCGGCGCGCCGCTCGGCAGAGGAGGCCTACACGTGTGCGGGGCTTGGCCCTGGGGCGGTGAATGTCGCCGAACTGCACGATGCCTATAGCATCCTCGCAGCGCTGAGTCTTGAGGCGTGCGGCTTCGCGGCGCGCGGCCAGGGCGTCAGGCTCGGCCTGGCGGGCGACATTGGCCGCGAGGGGCGCATTCCCATCGCTACCCTGGGGGGATTCAAGGCGCGCGGCAACCCGGTCGGCGCCAGCGGTCTCTACCAGGCCGTCGAGATCATCACGCAACTGCGCGGCGAGGCGGGCGCGAGCCAGATTCCAGGCGCGCGAGTCGGGCTGGCGCAGAACCTGGGTGGCAATGGCGCCACCGCTGTCACCCATATTTTCAGCGTGAACTAACGAGGAGACCGTTGATGACTATGGAACTCGCGCGTAACTGGCGCCTACGCCGTACCCGTCTCTCCCTGGAAGGCGCGCGCTGCGCCGCATGTGGCAAGCTCGTCTTTCCGGCGCGGCCCGTGTGTCCCGACTGCCGTGGCCGCATCCTCGAACCCCATCGCTTCAGCGGTCGGGGCGAGGTGTACTCCTTCTCGACGGTCTACGAGCCGCCGAGTGGCTTCACCGCCTTCGCCCCCTACACGGTCGCCATGATTCGCCTGGCCGAGGGGCCGATGGTCATGGCCCAGCTGACCGACGTCAACCCCGACGCCGTCTTCATCGGCATGCCCGTGGAGATGGTCACCCGCAAGCTGTCGGAGGATGGCGACGATGGCCTCATCGTCTATGGCTACAAGTTCCGCCCACCTCTGCCCGAGTACAAGAACGGCCACGCCAGCGCCGACGCCCTCGCGTCTACGGAGCCGACTATTCAAGCGGGGGCTGTTCGCGTCGCCAATTGAGTCCCAGTCTCGGCACCGCCAACCCTGCCAGTTCCGGCGACAGGCGCGGGTCTGACCTGCCAGCGAGGGGCCGACGAAGGATGTCGGCCCCTCGCCTCTTGCTGTGAATTGCTCGGTCTTGCTCTATTTTGGCTTCCCTTGCTATTTACATTGGCTCAAAACTGTGCTAGAATGGCAGCACTGGCCGCCATCACGTTCATCTGCCAGAGGGGAGCTAGGTATGATTCGTCGCTTTATTATCGCCATCGGCATCGCGCTTATGCTCGCCATGCTACGCTCTACGGCACATGCCGCGCCGCCGGCTGAAGGTCCTGTCTACGTCGTCCAGAGCGGTGATACGCTGACGGCCATCGCCAAACGCAGCGGGACAACTATTGCGGCTCTCATGCAGGCCAACGGCATCAAGAACCAGGATCAGGTCCTGGCCGGTCAGAGGCTCGTCATCCCAGGTCAGGCGACCGCACCGCAGGCCAAACCCGCCGCCAAGGCTGCTCCGGCTGCCGCTAAACCCGCCACGGCCGCCCAGACAAGCACCACTAGCAAGTCCACCACGCCCTCGACAAGTGACTCCCTTTCCGTGGTGACAGGCGGGGCGCCGCCCGTCGCCGCGCCGACCACCGGCCGCTGGATTCACGTCAGCCTGGGCAAGCAGCGCCTGACGGCCTATGACGGGAAGACGCCGGTCTACAGCACCCTGGTGTCAACCGGTAAGCCCAGCACGCCCACGCTGCTCGGCACGTTCCGTATCTACACCAAGATCAAGTCGCAGCGCATGACGGGGCCGGGCTATTCGCTGCCCAACGTGCCCAACGTCATGTACTTCGTGGGCGGCAACGCGATCCACGGCGCGTACTGGCACAACAACTTCGGCCGGACCATGAGCCACGGCTGTGTCAACCTGCCCCTGCCCGCCGCCGCCTGG
>CAZJJF010000083.1:0-12262 GCA_964546245.1 uncultured Anaerolineales bacterium | reverse complement strand
GCGCGTGATCCTACAGGTAAAGCGGCCGGCCCTCATGGTGGGAAATAATTGGTTTGTCGATATTTATTTTTTGGAGCAATGCGCTTTACGCTACCCCCCCCGGCGGGTTAACAACGCGACTCTGTTCTAGCACACAGTCAGGCGGAGCCGAGGGTCCTGGGAGCAGGGAAGTATGTCCAACGTTCTGGTCCTCAACGCCACGTATGAGCCTCTCAGCGTCGTATCGATTCGCCGCGCCATCGTCCTCCTCTTGAAGGAGAAGGCGGAGGTGGTCGAAGCCACCCATGCTCGCCTGCGCGCCGAACACGTGGACCTGTCTGTGCCGTCGGTCATCCGCCTGGTCACCTACGTGCCCGTTCCGCCGCGCCTGCCGCTGCCCGTGTCGCGGCGCACGGTGCTGGCTCGCGACAATTATACCTGCCAGTACTGCGGCGCGCAGCCCGGCAAGACGCACCTGACCATCGACCACGTCGTCCCGCGCAGCAAGGGCGGCGGCACGACCTGGGACAACGTGGTGGCCGCCTGCGCCCCCTGCAACCGCCGCAAGGGTAACCGTACCCCGGAGGTGGCCGGGCTGCCTCTCCGCACGACCCCCGCCCGCCCTCGCTATCTCGCCTTTGTCCTGCTCGGCGAACGCGGCCGCGACGACAGCTGGGAGAAGTACCTCGATATCTATAGCTAGGCGGCATTGAGTGTCGGCGCGTAGTCACGCGGGGCGGTCCCCTGAGGGCCGCCCCGCCTTATTATACCCTATCGAGCTTTCCGCCAGGTTTGCTCGGCGCGCCAGGGATTCGCGGTGGGGGTCACGACGGTGGAGGTCCGCCGGCGTTCCTCTTGCCGGTATCCTGGTCAGCGGATGGGCGCGCCGAGCGGCCTAGGGGGGACCTTCGATCCGTCCTGGCGCAGGCGCCACACGAGGGCCATGGCTTCGACGAAGATGTTCGCGCTCATCTTCGACTGCCCGATGCGGCGGCGATGGAAGACGATGGGCATTTCGACCACCCTCGCCCCCATCTGGTAGCAACGGTACAACATCTCCACCTGAAAGCCGAAACCCGTCGTCGTGACGTGGTCCAGGTCCAGCCGCTCTAGGACGGCGCGGTGGTAGCATCGATAGCCGGTCGTCACGTCACGGTAGGGCAAACCCAGCAGCGTGCGCGTGTACATTGCCCCGCCCTGGCTGATAGCGCGGCGATAGCGGGACCACTCGATGGTCGCGCCACCTTTGACGTAGCGAGAGCCGATCACCACGTCGGCGCTGGCGGCCGCGTCTACGAAGCGAACCAGGTCCATGGGATCGTGCTGGAAATCGGCGTCCATCTGGAAGATTAGCTCGTAGTCGCGCGCCAGGGCCCAGCGGAAGCCCTCCACATACGCGCTACCCAGGCCCAACTTGGCAGGGCGATGGAGCACACGCACCCGGCCCTGAGCCGTTGCGGCCAACTGCTCGGCCAGCTCACCGGTGCCGTCCGGTGAGGCATCGTCGACGATGAGAAGATCGAAGCGGGGGGGTTGATCGAGAATAATGGGAGCGAGCTTTTCGAGGTTTTCGCGTTCGTTAAAGGTTGGGATAATAATCAGCGATTTCACTCACGGTCTCCACGAGAGCCTAAGCGGCTGGCCGGTAGAGGCAGGGCAACAAGAATCGCCGCCTATCTTGGCGCGCTGGTTAGCTTAGCATAAGTTGGCCCTGACAGCAAGAACCACGCTTGATGACATAATCGTGAGCTACCCGTCGCCTGTACCCTGTTGTCGCCTCAATGGCTCACGCTCAGCGAGCCAGGCAATGAGGGGCGCTGCGAAGACCAGAGTGACCGCCGCCAGGCGCAGATAGGGCTTATAATAGTCGAACCAGCCGATGCGCCAGCCGAAGCCCGTGACGACATGTACCAGCATGGCGGTGAAGGTGAACACAATCATGCGGTTCGCGACCGGTGTGCCCACCAGCAGCGCGCCAATGCCCACCAACCACGTCACGTACCAGGGTTGGAACCACAGGCCACCGAACACCAGATAGAGAAAGAAGGCCTGGAAGCAAGCATAAACCAGCGACATGAATGTGGCGCGCACGCGCGCCATTTCCCACAGGTAGAATGCGCTGAAGACCAGGTACATTGTCCAGCGCGCCCAACGAGCGGCCGCGTCCTCGCCTAGCATGTCCGTCAGGGCATCGCGCAGGACCGTACCGATGGACGTGGTAAACAGGTCGCCGAAGCCCAGGAGGGAGGCGTAGGCGTGTTCGGATGTGGTATAGAAGGGCGCGAACAACAGGGCCGCGATACCCAGCCCGATGAGTAACCCACCCAACAGCGGGGCAAGGCCGCGCCGGCCCAGCATACGCAGGCCGCCGACCAGGAACATGGGGATGAGCAGCACGGACAGCCATTTCATCGTCGCCGACAGAACCAGGACCGCCAATGCCAGGGTCCAACGGCGGCGAACAACGAGGTAGAAGGCGAGCAGGACGAGAGCCAACATGGTGATGTCATTATGGCCGTCGCCCGCCACGTTGAACAGGACCAGGGGGTTCCACGCCATCAGGTATGCCCCAGCCCAGGCGTATGCAGGCTCGATGTGGCGCACGGTCAGGTACACCAGCCAGACGCTCGCAGCATGAAAGGCAATGAACGCAAGCTTGAACACCAGCACGAGGCGCAGCAGGTCTTCGCCCGCCAGATGCACTAGAACCGCTGATAGCTGCGTGAAGCCGGGGCCGTAGGCCGTCGTCAGGTTGCGGAAGATGGTGTACTCCAGGGTCAGGTCGGAGATGACCTGCTCGGGCGGCACGACATAGGGGTTCAGGCCATGGAAGGTCCACATGCGGGCATAGAGTGCGTAGTTGAACACGTCGGCGGCGGTGACAGGGAACATCAGCAGCAGAATCGCTGAGAAGACGACGAAGAAGGTGACAATGACCGCGCCGATGGGCGTCAGACTCAGCCTGGTATCCACACTGGCCCGCCGCGCCAGGCGTAACATGACCCAATAGCCCGCGAAATACAGGGCGAACAGGGCGAGCATGGTATCCAGGTAGTACCACGCGCCCACATTGGTTTCCCCGATAATCTTGGGCAGGTCAACAAGGGGCGAGCCGAGGTAGTCGCGCAGCGACATGGGCAGGCTGAGCCGTAGCAGGTACACGACGGCGCTGGCCCCGCCGACGGCCGCCAGCAGCCCTGCGGCGCGGCGCGTGGCATCGACCGAGGTTGCCGGCGTCGGCGTCAGGTCAGGCGAGGCGGCGGGTTCGATCATAGGGGGTGTCGGTGGAGAGATGTTCACGCGTGGGTCAGTGCGTAGCATTGACATTCGACGGCGAATATTCTATACTCTGTGCAGACGATAACCAAATATTGGACCTTCGGGGCAGGGTGAGGCTCGCGAGAGCCAATTCCCGATCGGCGGTGGAGCGCCTGGCGCTAAGCCCGCGAGCCTTCGGGCAGGATCTGGTCAAATTCCAGAGCCGACGGTACAGTCCGGATGAAAGAAGGTTGTCAGGTTCACGCCGCGGCGCTGGCCGATGGCGAGGGCCGGCTCGCGTGCCCCCGAAGCGATTGCCGCTTCGGGTGTTTTGTGAGTCGGCGTGTCAAGCCTGATCCCAGGTTGGCGGCGTGACTGACGCCGCTGACCGCTGCCTGCCCCGCCTCTATCGGCGGGGCAATTGTCTTGGCGCTGGAAACGAGGCAGGTTATGGAGTTTCCTGAGTTGCGCGTGAAAGCAAGCGGGTTGGAATCTGTCGCGCATCGCGTCCGATGCGCGAGTGAGGCTGGTGGCCTTGCTCGCCAGGCCCGTCGCGGGCTGCCCCTGTTGGTAGCGCCCCTGGGCGCCCTGGTCTTCGTGGCGGTGTGGGCGACAGCGGCAACCGCCTATCCGCCCTTCATCCTGCCAGGCCCCGACGAGGTGGCGCGCCGATTTGTGGCCGCCCTGGCCGATGGGACGCTGGCGCGCCACACCGCTGTTACTGTCACCGAGGCCTTGCTGGGCTTCACCATCGGCTTCCTGGTTGCCGTGCCCCTGGGCTACGTCATCGCCAGGCAGCCCGTCGTCGAGCGCATCCTCTCGCCCTATATTGTCGCCTCCCAGTCGATCCCCGTTATCGCCCTGGCTCCCCTGCTTATTCTCTGGTTCGGCCACGGGCTGACGGCGAAGGTGCTGGTGTGCAGTTTGGTGGTTTTCTTTCCCATCCTGGTGAACACCGTGGTTGCCCTGCGCAGCATCGACGCCCAGAGCCGCGATCTGATGCGCAGCCTCAACGCCACACCCTGGCAGGTATTCCGCCTGTTGGAAGTCCCCGCCTCGCTGCCCATCCTGCTCGGCGGCGTGCGTATGGGCGTGACTCTGTGCGTGATTGGGGCCGTGGTGGGCGAGTTTGTCGGGGCCGACACGGGCCTGGGAGCGCTGGTGAACATTGCGCGGGGCCTGTACGACACGCCGCTGATGTTTGTCGCTATCATCGCCCTGATGGTCCTGGCGATGACGTTGTATTTCACCGTGGGGTTGCTGGAACGATTGACCGCGCCGAGGTGAGTCTCCCATATGCGCAAGCGAACTCTGCTGGCTGCTCTTCTGCTCGTGATCCTGGTTGTGGTGGCGGCGTGCGTGCCGCAAGCTGCTGCGCCGCCGGCCGCTTCGCCCGCCGCGAGCAAGGCCGTCGCGCCCGCCGTGTCCGGCGTGTCGGCCGCCGACGTGACGCTCTACATGGGCTACATCCCGAATGTGCAGTTCGCCCCCTTCTACGTCGCCCAGGCTAAAGGCTATTTCAAGGACGAAGGCATCAACCTCAGCCTCGACTACGGCATGGAGAACGACCTGCTGAAGCTGCTGGCGGCCAACCAGGCTCAATTCGTCGTCGGCAGCGGCGACCAGGTGATTCTGGCTCGCTCCCAAGGTCTGCCCGTGGTGTACGTCATGAACTGGTATCGCAAGTTCCCCGTGGCTGTGTTCTCGCTTCAGCCGCTGGCCTCGCCCCAGGATTTGAAGGGGAAGAAGGTCGGCATCCCTGGCCCCTTCGGCGCGACCTATGTCGGCCTCAAAGGCCTGCTGTACGCGGCGAAGGTGGACGAGAAACAGGTGGACATGCCCAGCGTAGGCTTTACCCAGGTCGAGAGCGTCTTGAGCGGCCAGGTGGACGCCGCCGTGGGCTACTCGATGAACGAGCCGCTCCAGTTGAAGCAGGCCGGTAAGACGCCCCAGGTCCTGGAAGTGTCCCAGTACATCGATCTGGTCGCCAACGGCCTGATCACCAACGAGAAGACGATTCAGGAGAATCCCGACCTGGTGCGGCGTATGGTGCGCGCAACATTGCGCGGCCTGCGCGACACCCTTGCCAACCCAGCCGAGGCCTTCGACATCACCCTCAAGGCCGTGCCTGAGGCGGCCAAGACCGCCGACGCGCAGCGCGCGACTCTCGATGCGTCCATCGCCTTCTGGCAAAGCGACCAGCCGGGCAAGAGCGACCCTACGGCGTGGCAAACGTCAGCCACCTTCATGCAGGACGTGGGGCTGATTCCCGCCGCCATCGACGTGAGCAAGGCCTTCACCAACGACTTCATCCCCCCGAAATCACCGTGACACTCCTCGCCATCGACATCGGCAATACCAACATCAAGTACGGCCTCTATCGCGACGGCGTCTTGACCGACGTGGTCGCCGGGGCAACCGATCGCATCCAGACCGCCGACGAGTATGGCGTCCTGCTCACGCGCCTCGTGCCCTGGCAGGTGGACGGCTGCATCATCAGCTCCGTCGTCCCGCCCGTGACCGAGTCTCTCACCCACGCGGTTCGCGGCTATCTGCGCGTCGAGCCCTTGATCGTGCGGCCTGGTATCCACACCGGGTTGACCATGCGTTATGAGACGCCCCACACCCTCGGCTCGGACCGCGTGGTGGCGGCGGTGGCGGCAGTGCAGCGCTACGGCGCGCCGGTCATCGCGGCATCCTTCGGTACGGCGACTGTCTTCAACGTCGTGGCCGCGGACCGCGCCTTCCTCGGTGGGGCCATCGCGCCGGGCCTGCGGGTGGCTGCCGATGCGCTGAGCCGTTCGGGAGCGCGACTGACGCAGGTTGAACTGGAAGCGCCACCGTCGGTCATTGGCCGTTCGACACGGCAGGCGCTCCAGTCGGGCACGGTGTTCGGCTTCGTGGGCCTGGTCGAGGGGATTGTGGCTCGGCTGCGCGCCGTCTTGCCCGACGGCCCGGCTGCCCCGCTGGTGGCGACAGGCGGCCTGGTGGAGGTTATCGCCGCCCATACCACCATCATCGACCACGTAGAGCCGGACCTGACGCTGGCAGGCCTGCACCGCCTGTGGGAGATGAATCGCTGAGGTTGAGACACACTTTGGACCGCAATTTGACCGCCAGCAACGCACTCGCCGCCACATGGGTGTATAATTTGGGCACATGGGAACCCTTGTGAACGCGCTAGTGCCTCGCCCACCGCGCGGCGGCCTTCTCGCCGCCCTCATTCTCATCCTCCTGTCGCTCGCCGCCTGTCAGCCGGCCGCTGCGCCGTCTGCCGCCTCGTCGAGGTCAGGCGGGGGGATGAATCGACCCGCCCCCGATTTTACCCTCACCGACCAGACGGGTAAGCAAGTGCAACTGCGAGACCTGCGGGGCAAGGTGGTATTGCTCAATTTTGGCTACACCAATTGTCCCGACGTCTGCCCCATTGCTCTGGCGCAGCTGACGGGGGCGCGCCGCGAGCTAGGCCCGCTGGCAGACCAGGTGCAAATCGTATTCGTGACGACTGACCCCGCACGCGACAAGCCCCAGCGCCTGGCGGAGTATCTGCCCAACTTCGACAAGACTATTCTGGGCCTGACCGGCCCGTACCAGGCGCTGCGTCCGGTGTGGCAGGCCTACAACGTGCGCGTCGATCCTGGCGGCCCTGGCTCACCGACGCCATCTGCTCAGGAGTGGGATACCCAGGTCTACCCGGAGATTGGACACACCGCCATCACCTTCCTTATCGACCCGGCGGGCAAGATTCAGAATATGTACCCTTCTGAGTGGGAAGGCGAGAAGATCGCCGCCGATATTCGAGAGATACTGAAGAAGTAAGTGGATTATGGCCGGATTAAACAGGCCGCCCGGCTCGAGCCATACCTCGGCGGCGACCACCCCGCGCCCTGCCCTGTGGCTGTGGCCTCTCCTGGGACTGGGAACGATGGCCCTCATCGGTGTGCTGGCCCTGCGCTTCGGCAGCCCCGCGCCGTGGCCCTGGGCCCCGGCGGATGCCACGCCCAGGCTCCAGATGAATACCGTCCTGGATGACATGACGCTGGGGCTGGCCCTCGCGCCCGCCCGGCCCGGCTACAACACCGCCACCGTGATTCTCGCCGACTCCGACGGGCATCCCATCGACGACGCTGAGCGGGTCGATGTTCGCTTCTCCTACCTGGATGTCCAGCAGGGAACACAGATATTGGTTGCCCAGCCTCAGGGCCAGGGCGAGTACGTCGCCCAGGGCAATGCCATCACCGCCAATGGCCGCTGGCAGGCGGAGGTGTTGGTGCGGCGGCCTGCCTTCGGCGATGTTCGGACGGCCTTCCGTTTCGTGATCACCCCCGACGGCGCGGCGGCGGCCCTGCCCGCCGGCGCGGTGGCTCTCGGCGCGGCCCTCGAGGTGCAAAACCCCGTGCCCGCCAGCCCTGAGTCCATTCGCCGTGGCGAGCAGATTTATCGCATCGAGTGCCAACTATGCCACGGCCCGCGCGGCCGCGGCGACGGCCCGGCGGGCGCGACGTTGCGGCCCAAGCCGGCCGACTTTCGTGTCCACCTGGCCGACGGGCATACCGACGGCGAGCTGTTCTTCTGGATTAGCGAAGGTGTCGCGGAGACGGCGATGCCCGGCTTCAAGGACCGCCTGTCCGAGATCGACCGCTGGCACGTGCTGAACTACATCAAGCTTTTCGCGCCCTCGAAGTGAGGGCCTGGCGATGGGGAAGAGCGACCGATGAAACATTATTCGAGACGATGGCTCGTCATAGCCGCCAGTCTCACCCTGATCATGCTGCTTGTGAGCGGCTGCCGCGAAGCTCTGGACCTGCGTGGGTTCGTCTTCGACCCGCCCAAGCCGGCCCCTGACTTCACCCTGGCCGATCATACCGGCCAACCCTTCACCCTGGCCGACCAGCGCGGCAAGGTGGTGTTGCTGTACTTTGGCTTCGCGTCGTGCCCCGACGTGTGCCCGGCAACCCTCTCGGACCTGGCGCGGGTGAAGCGCGAGCTAGGGCGCGACGCCAACCAGGTGCAGGTGGCGCTCATTACCGTTGACCCCAATCGCGACACGCCGCAGATACTGGCGGATTACGTGACGGTCTTTGACCCCAGCTTCATTGGCCTGCACGGCAGCGAAGAGCAGATTCAGCAGTTGATGAAGAAGTATGGCGTGACGGCGGTGCGCAAGGACCTGCCTGGCTCGGCCCTGGGCTACACCATCGATCACTCGGCATTTGTCCATGTCATTGACCAGTCGGGACGCTGGCGCGAGCAAATCCCCTTTGGCGCTTCCGCCGAGGATATTGCCAGTGATGTTCGCCAGCTGATTCGCTCGGGAGGAAGGCTATGATGCGTCTTGTTGGCGCTTTGTTTCTCGTTCTGGGTCTGGCCCTGGCGGTCGGCGCGTGCGCGCCCGGCATGCAAACGGGCACGGCCAGCAAGTCTTCGACGGCGTCGAACGCAGCCCCGGCGGCCTCGGTAGGCGCGATTCAGGTCATCGAGCCGTGGGCGCGGCCGGCTGTGGGCGGGGGCAACGGCGCGGCCTACATCGTGCTCAAGAATGGTGGCGCGGCCGACAGGCTCGTCAGCGCCAGGAGCGACGTCGCCAGGTCGGTGGAAATCCACACGATGGAGATGAGCGGTAACACGATGCAAATGCGGCCCGTGGACGGCATCGACCTGCCCGCCAACGGCCAGGTCGAGCTGAAGCCGGGCGGCTATCACGTGATGCTCATCGGGCTAAACAAGGAACTCAAGCCCAACGACACCTTTGACGTGAAGCTCCAATTCGAGAAGGCGGGGCCGGTGGATGTCAAGGTCCAGGTCCGCCAGCCGTAGTGAGGTATAGGTGATGCGGATGTTGCCGCGCGCCGCGCGCCTGGGTCTGGCGATGGGGCTGCTGGTCGCCCTCGCCCTCGGCGGCTGCGCCCCCTCGACCCCGACACCCGCGACGCGACCAATCGCCACTGTGCCCCTGGCTCGCGCGGCGACGGCCGCCCCGGCGGCTACGCGGGCCACCAACGTGGCTGAGGCGGGTAGCGTGGCGGCCGTCTCGTCGTCAGGCCGCGAGCTTGTGTATGCCATTCAGCCGGGCACCGCCCAGCGGCAGGCGGCAGGCGAGATTGTCGCCATGTTTCCGCCGGAAATCAAGCTGACGCTTGGCTCGCAGGACATTCTCGTCATTCGCAACGACGATAGTGTGCCTGTCAGCATCGATGGCCTGCTGCTGGATCCCGGCCAGAAGGCGACGCAGAAATACTTCACAACCGGGACCTTCAGCCTGGTGTGCTCCACCGACTACCACAATGAGCGCGTCAAGATCGTGGTTGAAGGCCCCGCTAAGTAAGGTTGGCTTCGGGATGCGTGGCGATTTTTCATTGCGTCTAATGACGCTGCTTAGCGTCGCTCTCCTCTTTGGCCTGACCGGCTGCGTTCCGTCGGCGACATCGCCACCTCCACCGCCGGCCGCGAAAGCTGGCGCCACTCCGTCGGTCACCCCGACTGACATGCCGGCCCCGCCGCCGCCCGCGCCTGTCCCCAGTGCGCCGGGGTCCATCCTGTATGCCAACGATAGTGGGTTGTGGACGTTGCAGCCGTCAACCCTGACCGTGCGCCAGGTGAGCGTCGCGGCTCCCAAGACCGTGCTCGCCTCGCCTGCCGTGTCACCTGACGGTCGGCAGGTGGCATATAGCTTCTACGACGCGGAGCGCGCCAGGGAGAAGCGGGACAATGGCACAGACCTGTACCTGATGCCGGTCGAGGGGGGGACGGGGCGGCTGCTGCTGGCCCACGAGGAGGTGGGCGCGTGGCTCAGTGAGCCGGCCTGGCGGCCAGATGGCAAGAACCTGCTCTTCACCCATCGCGACGCGCTCGGCGCCGAGAGCATCCAGAGTGTGGGCATCGACGGCGAGGCGCGGGGGGTGGTGGTCCGGGACGCCGCCAGCCCCGCGCTGTCGCAGGATGGTCGGCGCCTGGCCTACCTGACGACCGACATCCAATCCTACGGCCAGACCCTGTGGGTCGCCGAGGCGGATGGCGCTAACGCTCGGCGGCTCCTCGGCGTCCCGCAGTTCGAGTCCCTGGCGACGCCGCGCTTCTCGCCCGACGGCACGCGCGTCGCCTTCGTCGCTATTGGTGGCCCCGATCAGCAGCCGCCTCGCACCGCTGGTGCGCCGCTGGCCGATCCGCTGGCGTGGCTGCGCCCGCCGCCCGCCGCGGCCCACGGCATCGCCTACAACATCTGGACGGTCAATGTGGATGGCAGCGACCTGCGCCGCCTGACCCTCGATCTGGAGGTGGAGGTGGCGGTACTGGCCTGGTCGCCGGATGGGCGGTGGCTGGTGTTCGAGAGTGACCACGGCCTGAACCTGGTCAGCGCCGACGGTGCGCAGGTCCGCTATCTGGCGCGGCAGTTCGCCGTCGGCGGCGCGGACTGGTACATGCAGCCATAGCGACTGGCTCCTGCGCGCGCCGCCCAGGCGGGGTGGGACCGACGGAACAGCATACGCCCGCTATCCACCGACTGGATGATGAACAATCGTTCGGTCGGTTCTTTTGCGTAGGGGGCATGGCGCGTATACTTTCAGTCTTGCCAATCGACGCGGTGAACAACAGGACAAGTAGGCGCTCATGCGAAATCGACAGGCCGGACTGGTCTTTATCTTCGTTACCATCCTCATCGACGTGCTGGGATTGGGCATCATCATCCCGATCCTGCCCGAATTGGTGGGCGAATTGGTGCATGGCGACATCAGCGTCGCCTCGTCTTACTACGGCTGGCTGGTGGCGGCCTACGCTGCCATGCAGTTTATCTTCGCGCCCATCATGGGCAGCCTGAGCGACCGCTACGGGCGGCGGCCGGTGCTGCTGCTGTCCCTGTTGGGGACCGGCGTCGACTATATCCTTATGGCCCTTGCGCCGACGATTGCCTGGCTGTTCGTGGGGCGGCTGATCGCGGGCATCATGGGCGCGAGCTTTACCGCCGCCAACGCCTACATCGCCGACGTCAGCCCACCGGAGAAGCGCGCCCAGAACTTCGGCCTCGTCTCCGCTGCCTTTGGCATCGGCTTCATCATCGGCCCCGCCCTGGGGGGCCTGATTGGCACGTTCGGACCGCGCTGGCCCTTTGTCGCCGCCGCTGTACTGACTCTGCTCAACTGGCTGTATGGGTTCTTCGTCCTCCCTGAGTCGTTGGCAGCGGAGAATCGTCGGCCCTTCACCTGGCGGAGCGCCAACCCCATCGGCTCCCTGACGTCTTTGCGCCGCTACCCGGTCGTGCTTAGCCTGACGGGGACGATTGTGCTGGTCAGTCTGGCGCAGCAGGGCCTGCAGAGCACGTGGGTGCTGTACACCACCTATCGCTTCGACTGGTCCTCGTTCCAGAACGGCCTGTCCCTGGCAATGTTCGGCATCGTCTCCATCGCCGTGCAGCTGTGGCTACTGCGTCTGCTCATCCCGCGCCTGGGCGAGCAGCGGGCCATGCTCGTCGGCCTGCTCAGCAGCGCCATCGGTTTCGTGCTCTATGGCCTGGCGACCCAGGGCTGGATGTTGTACCTCATCATGGCGGTCACCGCCCTATCGTTCCTCGCCGGCCCGGCGGCGCAGGGCCTCATCACGCGGCACGTATTGCCGAGTGAGCAGGGATTGGTGCAGGGGGCGCTGACGAGCCTGGTGGCGTTGACGGGTATCTTTGGCCCAATACTGGCGACGAGCCTGTTCGCCCACTTCACCTCCCCCTCCGTCCCGGAGCACATTCCCGGCATCTCCTTCTTCTTCTCGGCGGCGCTCACCTTCGGTGCGCTGCTACTGGCGCTGCGCGCCTTCCGCCGCGCGCCCGCGATGGCCTCGACAGGGGCGACGCCAGACTACGAGGAGTTGGGCGAGATCGCGGTCATCGAAGAGTTCAACCCCACGATGCACGGCTAGCGCAACGACAATGAGGGGGCCAGAAAAGGCGCGGCGCGGGTGAGCTTTCTCATCCACCGCCGCGCACACTTTGAGTCCAGGTAGGGCGATGTCTCGCGCCCCATTTCCGTCAGGATGGCGG
>CAZJJF010000082.1:0-12385 GCA_964546245.1 uncultured Anaerolineales bacterium | reverse complement strand
CAGGAACTACTTGACCCAGTCGAAGGTGCGAGTAACGGCCTTCTTCCACTCGCTCATCATGGCCGCGCGGTCGCCCTCGGCCATGTTGGGCTCCCAGGTCTTGTCCACCTGCCAGTTGTGACGCAGGTCTTCCAGGTTGCTCCAGAAGCCCGTCGCCAGGCCGGCGGCGTAGGCCGCGCCGAGCGCCGTCGTCTCGGCTACCTTGGGGCGAATGACCGGCACGCCCAGGATGTCGGACTGGAACTGCATCAGGGTGTCGTTGTACACCATGCCGCCGTCCACCTTGAGAGCCGTCAGCTTGACGCCGGAGTCCTTCTCCATCGCCTCGAGGACCTCCGCAGTCTGGAAGGCGGTCGCCTCCAGGGCGGCGCGAGCGATGTGGCCCTTGTTGACGTAGCGGGTCAGGCCGACGATGACGCCACGGGCGTCGGTGCGCCAGTAGGGGGCGAACAGGCCGGAGAACGCCGGGACGAAGTAGATGCCGCCGTTGTCCTCGACGGTCTTGGCCAGGTTCTCCACCTCAGGCGAGCGGGAGATCATGCCCAGGTTGTCGCGCAGCCACTGCACGAGGGCGCCGGTGATGGCGATGGAGCCTTCGAGGCAGTACACGGGCGCGGCGTCGCCCATCTTGTAGCCCAGGGTGGTCAGCAGGCCACTCTTAGACGGGACGATCTCGGTGCCGGTGTTGAGCAGCATGAAGCAGCCCGTACCGTAGGTGTTCTTGGCCTCACCAGGGCTGTAGCAGGTCTGGCCGACGAGGGCCGCCTGCTGGTCGCCCAGGTCGCCCGCCACGGGCACGCCAGCCAGGGCGCCCCTCGCCGTCCCATAGACCTTACTGGAGGGCATGATCGTGGGCAGCATCGAGCGGGGAATGCCCATAATCTTGAGGATCTCGTCGTCCCATTGCAGGGTCTTGAGGTCCATGAGCATGGTGCGGCTGGCGTTGGAGACGTCAGTCACGTGTGTGCCATCTTCGGGGCCACCGGTCAGCCACCAGATGACGTAGGTGTCCATGTTGCCGAAGATGGCGTCGCCCGCCGCCGCGGCTTCCTTGAGGCCAGGCACATTCTGGAGCATCCAGGCAATCTTGGGACCGGAGAAATAGGTTGCCAGGGGCAGGCCGACTTTGTCTCGGAAGCGATCCTGGCCGCCGACCTTGGCCAGCTCATTCACCATGTCGGCGGTGCGGGTGTCCTGCCAGACGATGGCATTGTAGTAGGCCTTGCCGGTCTTGCGGTTCCAGACAACGGTCGTCTCACGCTGGTTGGTGATGCCGACGGCGGCAAGGTCACTGGCCCCAATGCCAGCCTTAGCCAGCGCGCCGCTGATCACTTCCTGGGTGCGAGTCCAGATCTCGTCAGGATTGTGCTCGACCCAACCCGGCTTCGGGAAGATCTGCTCGTGCTCTTTCTGGTCGTAGGCCACCACCTGACCCGAGTGGTCGAAGATCATAAAGCGGGTGCTGGTGGTTCCCTGGTCGACTGCGCCAACATACTTAGCCATTCTTGTCGCTCCTTCGCGATGTTACTTGGGGGCAGCGGGCCACGATGCCGCGCCGCCCCAGGCTCACTTGGTCAACGTCTCTGCCGCCGTTTTCAGCAGCAGATAGGACGAGGTCGCGCCCGGGTCCTGATGGCCCGCGCTGCGCTCGCCCAGATAGCTGGCGCGTCCTTTGCGCGCGACCAGCGGGATAGTGCCCGTCATGCCCTGCTCAGCGGCAGCGCGCATGGCTTCCAGCGCGGCCGGCAGCGGCTCCCCCTTGTCGACGGCCTCGCGCAACGCCGCCACGGCCGGCGTCAGGGCATCGACCATGGTCTTGTCCCCGACCTCGGCTTTGCCGCGACTGACGACGCCCTTGAGGCCAGCATCGAACATAGCGACCAGGTCGGCGTCAGCCAGCTCTTCCTTGCCAGCGCCGGCCGTGCCAAACTGCATGAAGAGCGTACCGTAGAGTGGGCCGCCTGCGCCGCCGACCGTCGACAGCAGCGTCATGCCGGACGTCTTGAGAATCGTCCCGATGTCCTTATCCTCGACGCCGGCCAGCTTGGCCACGACCGCCTGGAATCCTCGGTCCATGTTAGCGCCGTGGTCGGCGTCGCCAATGGCCGAGTCCAGCTGGGTAAGGTAGTCGCGATTCTCGCGAATCACAGCCGCATAGCTGCGAATCCAGTCGAGAATCTGCGCTCGGTTCGTAGGCATCCCCTACATGCCCCAGCGCAGGCCGGGCGTCTTGACCGGCGCGTCCCAGAACTTCGTCATCTCATCGTCCAGCCTGAGCAATGTGACCGACGTGCCCGCCATTTCCAGCGAGGTGATGTACGGGCCGATCAAGTTGCGGGCGATAGTGATGCCCTGCTCGTCGAGAATCTCGGCTACCTTGCGGTAGACGATGTACAGCTCGATGAGCGGCGTACCACCCAGGCCATTGACGAAGGCGAGCACGTTATCGCCCCGCTTGAAGGGCAGGTCGGATAGAATCGGATCGACCAGCATCTGGGTGATCTCGTCCGCGCTCTTTAGCTTCATGCGCGCGCGGCCCGGCTCGCCATGGATGCCGACGCCGATTTCCATCTCATCCTCGCCGATATCGAAAGTCGGCTTGCCCGCGTGAGGCACGGTGCATGAAGTGAGAGCCATGCCCATGCTGCGGCCGTTGGCGTTGACCTTGCGCGCCAGTTCAGCCAGCTGCTGCAAGTCGTAGCCCGCCTCGGCCGCGGCGCCGACAATCTTCTCCATCAACACCGTCGTGCCGACACCGCGCCGACCGGCCGTCCACGTGCTATCCTGGACAGCCACGTCGTCGTCCACGAGCACGCTCTCGATGTTCAGGCCGTCGCCACGCGCCAACTCGGCGGCGATATCGAAGTTCATCACGTCGCCCGTGTAGTTCTTGACGATGAACAGCACGCCCTTACCGCCGTCCACCTTCTTCGCCGCCTCGTACATCTGGTCGGGGGTCGGCGACGTGAACACCGCGCCAGGGGCAGCGGCATCGAGCATGCCGTAACCGACGAAACCGCCATGCATCGGCTCGTGACCGCTGCCGCCGCCGGAGATGACGGCGACCTTATTGGCGACAGGCGCATCGGCGCGGTAGACGAAATTGGGATCGTAGCTGACCTTGATCAGGTCAGGGTGAGCCAACGCCATCCCCTGCAACTCCTCGACCACGACCTGCTCAGGGCTGTTGATGAGCTTCTTCAACGCAACCTCCTTTACTCGCACGCGATGGACGGCCAGGCCGTCCGGGTGAAGCCCGATGTTGGGCGCCATTCGCAAGTTTCAGTTTGCTTCGGTCAATACGGCGAAAGGAACGCCGGAGGTTAGGGTCGAAGCCCCTCGGCAAGGTTGTCTGGCCCGAGGTCGTCGGGCCAGACAACGCAGGAGGACAGAAGGCTAGAACCGGCCCAGGCCGACCCAGAGCAGAGCGGCGAGGACCGCGCCAATCACTGGGCCAATGACAGGAACCCAGGAGTAGCCCCAGTCGCTGCCACCCTTACCTGGGATGGGCAGGATGGCGTGCGCAATACGCGGGCCGAGGTCGCGGGCGGGGTTGATAGCGTAGCCGGTGGGGCCACCTAGCGACATACCAATCGCCCACACCACGAAGGCCACCGGGATGATGCCGACTGCGCCGAGGTCGATAGGCACGGCGTTAGGGGTGCCAGTCGGGCCCATGTTCGCGCCCTTGATGGTGAAGATACCGTAGAGCAGCACGAAGGTGCCGATGATCTCAGTGAGCAGGTTCCAGATGGGGCTGCGGATGGCCGGGCCGGTGGAGAAGACGGCCAGCTTGGCGCCTGGGTCAGGGGTCTCACCCCAGTGCTGGAAGTAGGCGAGCCAGACAAGGATCGCGCCGATGAAGGCGCCAATCATCTGGGCCACGATGTAGCCAGGCACATCGGCCCAGGGGAAGTTGCCCGCGGTCGCGAGACCAATGGTCACAGCGGGGTTCAGGTGCGCGCCAGAGACGCGGGCGACAGACATCGCCGCCACAAAGACGGCCATGGCCCAGGCGGTGGTGATGACAATCCAGCCGGAGGAGTTACCCTTGGTCCGGCCGAGGACGACGTTCGCCACGACACCATCACCGAGGAGCAGGAGGATCATCGTACCGATGACCTCACCAAGAAGCGGGGACATGATAATGGCCTCCTTGAGAGGGTAGAATCACGACATTGATTCAGGTTCCTCGATCGTGCATCGAGGGCAGTCGGGCCACCCACGCCAGATGATAGGGGCGGGGCCGTCCCAACTGGTATGCAGTTGTATTCTTGCGGGGCGCACCTCCTTATGGAATAGAAACAGCCGACCATCCCACGAAAGCTACGTGAGCGTCGGCTAGTTGAGTTGGTAGGCTGTCCTACCTCCTTACCCCGTGACAGTCACCCTACTCCATAGTAGAGGCTGCCGCTGCGGCGTGCATAGATAACAGCGGGGTTCAGAACGTTGAACCTTTTTGATTATAGTACCCTATTCTTTGGCTGTCAAGGGATTCTGCGAACTAATGCCCGCGATGAGGTGGAGGATTCACCACGATTCAGACACAACGGCCTTGAGCACCGTTTGCATGAGGGCCTGCTCAGGAACCGCGCCCTCAATGTGGAGCGTCTCGTTCACCACCGTCCGCGGCACGCCCATCACCTCATACTTGTGGGCAAGGTGGGGAAACTCGATGGCTTCCACGGCGTCGGCCCGGACCAGGGGACTTTCCAGGGCCAGCTGATGGGCCAACCGTACCGCGCGCGGGCAGTAGGGGCAGGTCGGCGTGACGAAGACCTGCAAGTGGAGTGGGGTGGTCAATTCGGCCAGGGCCGCCCGTGTGGCCGGTGTCAGGCCCGAGTCGCCGCGACTGACCATGAGAATGTCTTCCACCAGGGAGGAAAACTCGTAGCCGGAGGGAATGCCATAGTAGCGAATGCCGTAGTCGTGGGGGTCGTCGCCGCCGACCGTCACGGCGAAGGCGGGTATCTTGTCGATGCCATACCCCTCAGCCAGGGTGCGTTCGGCCGCGAAATCGTGGGTCTCAACCTGGATGGCCGGCGCCAGGGCCGCCAGTTCGTCGAGAATCTGGCGTGTCTCGCTGCAATACTCGCACTCGTGCGCCTGGCTGAACATGACCAACCGCACGGGGCGGGTCAGGGCGGCGAACGCCTGGGTCAGATACGCGCTATCCTTGTTGCTCAACAGGGCCATGCGAACCTCCGCATCGGGGCTGGGACGGGAATCATCGTCTACCAGCTTGGATGCGTAGGCGCGGCGGTGGGTTACATGGGGGTGGCAGCCGGGGGTCGGGCGTCAAACTGGCCGCAGCCCGCCTCCTCCAGGGCGGCCCACAGGCGGCGCGTCACATCGGGGGGGAGGATGTCGGGCGGCCCCAGGCGGCGATAGACCAGAACCGTCTTGCGCGTCGTGTCCACCACAATACGGCAGTTCTCGCAGCCCGCCAGATGCGCCTCCAACTCGGCGCACACGCCGGGGTCCAGTTCACCTTCGATGTAGTTGGACACCTCCGCCAACAGGTCCTGGCAGCGGACGGTGTGCACGTGGTCGCTCATCGCACCTCCCCCGTAACGAGGGGCGCGTTGCCTACATAGTCGGCCAGCCGCTCACGCAGCATGAGCCGGGCACGGTGCAGGCGCACCTTCAGTGCCTCACGGGAGATACCCAGCGCCTCGGCGGCCTCCTCGGTAGACAGACCCTCGATGTCGCGCAGGATGAAGGCAGCCTGGAGGGAGGGCGGCAGCGAGGCAACGGCGGCATCCAGCGTCGACCGCAAGTCGGTGGTCAGCGCCGTCGATTCGGGGTCCCAACTCCAGTCCGTGAGATTGTGCGGCTGAAACTCACCTTCGCCGGCCTCATGCCCGGCGTCGAGAGACACAGTCAGCGCCGTCTTGCGGCGCAAGCGCATCAGCCCATTGTTGGTGGCGATGCGGTACAGCCACGTGCCCAGCCCAGAGCGGCCCTCGAAGGCGTCGACGCTGCGGCAGGCGTTGATGAACGTCTCCTGCAAGACCTCCTCGGCCTCGTTCGGATGGCCGGTGAGGCGCAGGGCCACGTCGTACAGGCGCGACGAGTAGCGCTCGACCAGCTGGTCACAGGCGCGTCGTTCCCGCTGCTGAAGCGCGTCAATCAGTTGCTGTTCACTCTGCACCATGCTATCCTCGTGGGGAGAATCCTTTATCGTCTTCGACGCCGTGCGACTATGATATCTAACCTGGGCTTAGGGTTTGTAAAGGTGCATTTCCGCCCGGTGAAGGACTCTCGACGTGGCAGGCCCCTCAAAGGCGCGGGCCTTCGGCGACCTCGCGGGCAGACGCTGGCGGAGGCGTCAGTGGCCTTCTCGGTGAGCCATCTGGGGCGCGGCTGGCGACGCGGCCAGGGTCAGCGGCCGGTAGTCGGCCGGCAGCAAAGTAAGCTTCGCCAGCCTGGATGACTCGAGATAAGTAGAGTTGAGACGGGCGAACCCGCCCGCCTCGCCATGATTCCCCAGTCTGCTGCGGCCCCTTGTTGGGGCTGCTTAGGAGGACACACGTATGTTGAGCCAGACCATCCTGACAGCAATGAACAACCAGATCAAGTATGAGTTTCAGGCTGCCTTTCTGTACCTGTCGATAGCGGCCTACCTGGAATCCCTCGACCTACCGGGCGCAGCAGCCGCCATGCGCCAGCAGTCAGACGAGGAGATGGAACACGCGATGAAGTTCTTCAACTACATCACGGACCGCAACAGCCGCGTAACCCTCCAGGCGCTGGAACAGCCGCAGACCGACTTCGCGTCGCCCCTGGCAGCCTTCGAGGGGGCGCTAGCCCACGAGCAGAAGGTAACGGGGCTGATCAATAATATCTACGCCGCCGCCGTGCAGGAGAAGGACTTCGCCAGCCAGCAGTTTCTCGACTGGTTCGTGAGCGAGCAGGTCGAGGAGGAGAAGACGGCCAGCCTGCGCGTGACGCGCTGGGCGATGGCCGAGGGCCACCCAGGCGCAACGCTCATGCTGGACCACGAGATGGAAGAAGGCAGCGAGGGCGGGGCAGAGTAGCTGGCTACTCTTGCTCCAGCCGCTCCAGAGCCGCCCACAGTCGCGCGCGGGCCTCGCTCGCGACTGGCGTCACATCGGGATTGCCGACGATACCCAGGGCGGCGGCGGGGTCCATGAACTCTACCCGCGCCCCGTCGCCGTCCTGGTAGATGATCACATTGCAGGGCAGCAGCAGACCGATGCTCTGCTCAGCGCTGAGAGCGCGATAGGCCAGTGGCGGGTTGCACGCGCCCAGGATGATGTAGGGCTGGAAGTCCACACCGAGTTTGGCCTGCATGGTCGCCTTAACGTCGATCTCCGTCAGCACTCCGAAACCCTGCTCTTTGAGGGCGGCCTTCGCCCGTTCCACGGCCTCGGCGTAAGGCACGTCGAGGCGTGTCCCAAAGCCGTATTGCACGTTCGCCTGCGTTGTCATCTGTTGTCTCCTGTTAGCGTTGCCCGCTCAGGGGCAGTCCGGACCGGGCCCAATCTACGACGCCGCCCTTGAGATTGAGCACGTCATAGCCCGCTCGCTTCAAGAGGCTGGTCGCGACGCTGCTGCGATTCCCCGTGCGGCACACGGCGACCAGCGTCTTATCCCTGGGCAGCCGGGCCAGTTGCGTGGAGAGCTGATCCAGGGGGATGAGCTTGCTGCCTGCAATGTGCCCCTGGGAGAACTCCCACGGCTCGCGCACGTCGACGAGAAGCAGGCCGTCGCCCGTTCGCAGCCGATGGGCCAGGTCGCCCGCCGTGATATCCTGACTTGCATCCTTCTTGCCAAAACCGAACATTCACCCTCTCCTATGCATCATCTGCCACGTGGAGCGCGCCGAGAAGCCCTCTGGCGCGCGGCACGACAATCTGGACTATTACTTCTCGACCGGCAGGCCAGCGGCGACCCAACCGCTGAAACCCTCGGCCATCTCGACAATGGGGGTGTGGCCCGCCGCCTGCAACAGGCTGGCGGCAATGGGCGAACGTGCGCCAGACTCGCAGGTGACGTAGATTGGCTTCCCCGCTGGAATCTCGGCCAGACGACCCGGCAGCCGGCCCAGCGGGATGTTCATGCTGTGTGGGATGTGGCCGCGCCCGTATTCCTCCACCGTTCGCACGTCCAGGATTGTCGCGCCATTGCGGGTCAGCCGGCGACCGGCCTCCTGGGAAGGAAGACGGTCGAAACTGGTCAGCTCGCCCACCTCGCGCCGCCAGTCGCCCAGCACGTCGGCCGTCCACCACGCCGCTACGTCATCCAGCCCGATCAGGCTCAACTCTTTGAGCAGGCCAGGCAGAGCTGCCCCATCAGCCAGGAGGGTGAAGGCCGAATCGTAGGGCAGCAGCCAGCCAGCCCAGCCGAGGAAGCCGCTGCCGGCCGGAATATTGACGCTGCCCGGCACGTGCCCCGCCGCGAAATCCGACGCCGGGCGCGTGTCCACGACAGGCGTCCCCTCGGCAAGGGCGGCTTGCAGGGCGGCCAGATCGCCGCGCGGCGGCAGCGCCGTCGGGCGCGGGGCAGGGCCAACCTTGTTGATTCGCTTCATGTGGGCGAAGTACACGGGCGGGTCGGGCTGACCATCGAGCACCTGGACCACGAAATCGTCCTCGCCGCGCGTCTTGAGCGCCCAGTTGACGAGCTTCTCGTAACCCACGGTGGTCGAGGGAACCGCCCCCAGCGCCTTGCCGCACGCGCTGCCCGCGCCGTGGGCAGGCCACACCTGGAGGTAATCGGGCAGGGCCGCGAAGTGAAGGAGCGAACGGTATAGATCGCGCGCGCCCGCCTCCATCGTATCGGTGTAGCCGGCGGCGCGCTCCAGGAGGTCGGGGCGACCCACGTCGCCGACGAAGACAAAGTCGCCACTGAACAGGCCAATCGGCTTGTCTGAGGCAGCGGTGTCGGTGAGCAGAAAGGCCACGTGCTCGGGCGTGTGGCCGGGCGTATGCATCACTTCCACCCGCAGGTTGCCCACCTCGAAGGTATCGCCGCCGTGCACCAGCGTCGCGCCGGCCGCCTGGGCGAAGCCATACTGCCAGTCGAATGTGCCCTCGGCCGAGAGATAGAGGCGCGCCCCGCTGCGGGCGGCCAGCTCGCGGCTGCCGGATACGTAGTCGGCGTGGATGTGCGTCTCGGTAACGGCGGTGATCCGCAGACCCTCGCGGGCGGCCGCCGTAAGGTACTGATCGACATCGCGGTTAGCGTCGATGACCAGCGCATCGCCCGTGGCCTGGCAGCCAACAAGGTAGCTGGCCTGGGCCAGACTATCATGATACAAACGCTTCAATAGCATTTCTTGGCGCTCCTCATGGGCGTGCCACAACTATCCGTGCATCACTGGGGGGTTAGATGCGGGTTGGCGCTTGGCGGTTACACGAGCAGGGATAGCAAAGCCGGCCTCCTGGCGTACCTCAGGCGGCCATGTAACCCCACCGCCCGTGGCGCATCCAAGTAAGGATGGAGACGCTTATGGATGTGTCGTGGCTCATCTCGTCGCTGCTGGCCGTCGCCATCGGCCTATCGTTGGGCTTGCTCGGTGGCGGCGGGTCAATCCTGACCGTTCCCGCTCTAGTGTTCGCCGTGGGCATGCCACCGGAGGTCGCGGTGGGCACGTCCCTGGCCGTCGTGGGGCTGAACGCCCTGCTGGGAACGGCGCTCCAGGCACGGCGCGGCAAGGTCAACTGGCGGGCGGCGGCCATCTTCGGCGGCGCGGGCATCGTGGGGGCCTATCTCGGCTCTTTCTTCACCCATTTCGTGCCTGGTACGCTGCTGCTGGTACTGTTCGCGCTCTTGATGTTGGTCGTGGCAATGATGATGTTGCGACCCATGCATGCGGGAATGGCGGAACATACCCCGCACTGGGGGACGGCGCTTGCTGCGGGCTTCGGCGTCGGCCTGCTGACAGGCTTCCTGGGCGTGGGCGGGGGCTTCCTTATCGTGCCCGCGCTGGTGCTGCTGGTCGGCCTCTCCATGACAAGCGCGGTGGCGACCTCGCTGCCCATCATCGCCCTCAACAGCGCCAGCGGCTTCCTGGGTCATCTGTCGCAGGCGCCGCTTGACTGGGCGGTGACGCTGCGCTTCGTCGCCTTCGGTGCGATAGGTGTCGTCCTGGGCGTGCGCCTCGCCAACCGTGTACCCGCCTACAAGCTGCGCACCTGGTTCGCCTGGTTCGTCATCGCCGTCGCCATCTACATGCTGACGCGCATCCTCCTCCCCTTGACTGGTTGGTTCCCCGCTGCACATTGACCGCCCCGGCAAAAGCCTCTATCATGGTCCCGTGCGCCACTCGCAAGGAGACCTCATGCTCGACGTTCTCAGCCTCGCCGGACTTATGGTAGACGTCACCCTCCCAATCGCCCAACTGCCACTGGAGGCCGGCCGGCACCAGATGGCGCGCGGCATGTTCGTCCGCGCTGGCGGAACCGCACCCCTGGTCTCGATGCTCGCCCGCCTCGGCCTGCACGCGGGCATCCTCGGTTATGTCGGCGACGACCCCTACGGCCACGCCGCGCGCCAACAACTCGAGGCGGAGGGCGTAGACATCGCGCAGCTCGTCACGCCCGAAGGTGCGGGTAGCGACCTGACGCTGCTGCTGGTGGACGGCGCGGGCCGCTACGTCTTCCTGGGCGTTCTCGGCACGGCGTCGGGCGGCATGCTACCTGATGGCTGGGAGGACCAACTGGATGACACCCGCGCTATCCTCGTGTCGGGCTGGCTCTACGCCCAGTCGCGCTACCCCTACACCTTCGTGCAGGCGGCGCGGGATGCGCGTCAGCAGGGCAAGAGCGTCGTTTTTGTCCCCGGCGCGGTGGACGCCGACCCCGCCTGGCTGGCATCCCTGTTCCAGACCAGCGATGTGATTCTGCTCGACTCAGCCTCCGTCGCCTGTGTCGGCGCGCCTAACTCGCAATCCGCCGTGGACACGCTGCTGCACGGCGGCGCGCGCCTGGTGGCCGTGCGCCTGGCTGAGGGCGGCTGCCTCATCGCCACACCTCAAACGCGCGTCCACGTTCCACCACCCCCGACGCCCCTGGCCCAGACAGTTGGCACAGGCGAGGCCTTCAACGCCGCCTGTCTATACGGCTACCTGGCCGACTGGCCCGCCGAGCGTATCGCCCGCCTCGCCACCGCCGCCGTGGTCGCCGCCGGTGAGCTGCGGCCCGATGGCAACCCGCTGCCAACACATTCCCAGATATGGGGTCTGTTCGAGGCATCCAATGGGGGGAGCGGCTGATGCCCGACGCGCCCGCTTATCGCTTCATCGCAGAGGTGTATGCGCAGCCCGCCGCCGCCACCGCGACCCTGGCGGCCGAAGGGGCCCTCGCCGACGGCCTGGGCTATGCTCTCGCCCACCGCGCCGACCGAATCACCCTCGTTGGCTGCGGCGACCCCTACTTCCTCGGCTATGGCGCAGCCAGCGCCTTCAGGCAATGGGCGCGGCTGCCGGCCGAGGCCGCCGAG
This sequence comes from uncultured Anaerolineales bacterium, assembly GCA_964546245.1. GTDB lineage: Bacteria > Chloroflexota > Anaerolineae > Epilineales > JAHCIE01 > JAHCIE01. The sequence goes on along the minus strand of CAZJJF010000082.1, from coordinate 916 downwards.
GGCCTGGATTTCTGCCTGGAAGGCGCGACCGCCATCGGCGGCCGCGATGTGGTGATCGCCGTCAGCCAGTCGGGGCGCACCGTGCAGGCCATTCAGGCAGCGCGACTGGCGCGGCAGCGGGGCGCATTCACCCTGGCCGTAACCAACACGCCAGGCAGCCCTCTCACCGAGATGGTGGACGGCGTCCTGCACCTGCACGGCGGTCCGTCCCTATCCTTCCCCACTCAGACCACCACCGCCGCGCTGGCCCTGCTATATCGGCTCGCCCTCAGCCTGGGGCGGGCGCGGGGCGCTATCAGCGATGACGACGCCCTGCGCCTGCACACGACGTTGGACAGCATCGCCGAACCGATGCGCGCCGCGCTTGCCCTCAACGAGTCCATGCGCGACCTGGCCGACGGCTGGCGCGACAAGGCGCACTTCAGCTTCCTCGGCGTCGGCCCCGGCTATGCCACCGCCCTGCAAGGCGAGGCGAAACTCAAGGAGACGAGCCAGACGCGCGCCGAGGCGCATCAGCTTGAGGAGTTCGCCCACCTGCACATCTTCGCGCTGCGCCAGGGCGACCCGCTGGTCGTCATCGCGCCCTCCGAGCGTAGCGGCGCACGGGCAAGGGACATTGTGCGTGTCGCGGCCGACTACGGCGCCGAGGTTGTGGCTATCGTGGCCCAGGCCGACACCGCCGCGTGGGCCGAGGTCCCCGCGCAGTTGATCGCCACGCCCGATGTGCCCGACGTCCTCAGCCCGTTGGTGCAGGTCATCCCGCTCCAGCTATTCGCCTACCACCTGGCCGCTGCCAAAGGGCGCAACCCCGACCGCCCGATGGGCTTCGAAAACGCCGCCTTGCAGCGCCTGGTGTACGCCGCACAGCTACCCGGTTGGGATGCCCCTTAGCACGGCAACAAGGTCACCCGCCGCC
>CAZJJF010000081.1:0-12478 GCA_964546245.1 uncultured Anaerolineales bacterium | reverse complement strand
ATCTGGACGCAGAGATCGCGCTAATTGACCCCGATCTCATCCTCACCGTGGGCACGCTCGCCCTGGCGCGGCTCGGCATCCGGGCGGGGCTGGATGATGTTGTGGGGCAAACGCTGACAGTGGCAGTCGCCGGGCGTGAGCGCGCGCTGATTCCCCTCCCCCACCCCTCAGGGGTGAGCCGCTGGCTGAACGCGCCAGATAAGCAGGCCAGGCTGAGGGCCGCGCTAGCGCGGCGCGGCGAAGCGCGCGACCGGCTGGGCCTATAGCGGATCACTGCGGAGCGCGAGGTAAACCCATGCCCCCTTCCACTTTCTCCGTCCCAACTGCCCTCGACATCATTGCCGTTGCCCTGTGGGCGCTCAGCGGCGCGCTCGTCGCGACACGCCGGGGCTTCGACGTAGTGGGGGTGTTTGCCATTGCCGTCGTGGCGTCGACAGGCGGCAGCATCATTCGCGATGGTCTTTTCTTGCAGCGCATGCCGCCTATTGTGACCAGTCCGGCCTATCTACCTGTCATCGTGATTGTCTCCATCGGCGTGATCCCGTTCGTTGGCGTGATTCGGCGCTGGCGTCTCCTCAACCAGGGCGTAGATGTCATCGACGCCATTGGCACACCCGCCTTCACCGTGGTAGGCACGGGCCTGGCCCTGGCGACGGGCACCACCCTCCCCGGCGCCATCCTCGTCGGCACGCTCAACGGAGTCGGCGGTGGCATTCTGCGCGATACCCTCGTCGGCGACACGCCAGAGGTCTTCCGCCCCGGCCAGTTCAACGCGCTGGTCGCCGTCCTCGCCTCGATGCTGTACATCCTGTTGACGCGCCTGCTGGGCATGTCCGACGACCCCGCCGCGTGGCTGACCGTCGCCGCCTACTTTGTGGTGCGGGTGCTCACTATTCGCTACAACTGGCGTACTGTGCCAATGCAGGATGTCGAGTATCCCCATCTGCCTGATATTGGCCTACCCGCCAATCCCTTCCGCCGAAAGGATGACTCGTGACCGCCACCCCTCCCCAGGCTGACGTGACGCTGGCCGACGTGCATGCCGCGCGCGAGGTGATTGCCGGCAAGCTGCACCGCACCCCCATCATCAGCAACGCGACACTGACCGGCCTGGTCGCCGCACCCCTCTATCTCAAACTAGAGAACTGGCAGAAGACTGGCTCCTTCAAGCCGCGCGGCGCGCTCACCAAGATCGCCCGCCTCACCCCCGACGAGCGCCGCCGTGGCCTCATCACAGCGTCAGCCGGCAACCATGCCCAGGCGCTGGCCTGGGCCGCCGCGGCCGAGGGTGTCGCCTGCACTGTCGTCATGCCGGAAACCGCGCCTGCCGCCAAGCTCGCCGCCACGCGCGGCTACGGGGCGCGGGTCGTCCTGGAACCAACGACGATGACCGTCATCAGCCGCGCCCAGGCCCTGGCCCAGGAGCACGGCTATACCTTCGTCCCACCCTTCGATGACCCGGCCATTGTCGCGGGCCACGGCACCACGGGCCTGGAGATTGTGGCGGACTTGCCTGACGTGGGGACGGTAGTAGCGCCAGTAGGTGGCGGCGGGCTGCTCAGCGGGGTGGCCGTAGCCGTCAAAGAGACACGCCCCGATGTACGGCTCATCGGTGTCGAGCCGGTCGGCGCGCCCGCCATGTGGGAGAGCCGACGCGCCGGTCACCCCGTGCGACTACCGGGCGTCAAGACCATCGCCGACGGCCTGGCCGCGCCCTTCGCAGGCGAGCTAAACTATCGACTGATAGAGCGCCACGTGGACGATCTCGTGCTGGTCACGGACGAGGACATCAAGGCCGCCATGCTCTTGCTGCTAGAACGGGCCAAGATTCTGGCCGAGCCAGGCGGCGCTGCTGCGCTCGCCGCGCTGCTGATAGGGGTGGCCCAGCCTGCCGCCGGCCGCCCCGTCGTCGCCATCGTCAGCGGCGGCAACATCGATGTAGCGCGGTTAGCCCAGCTTTTCGGCTAGCTCGCCCATAACGCGGGCATACACAGCGCGCCGGGGAAGGTCAGCCCACCCCGGCGTGCGTCATGGTTCAGCAGCGATGGTCAGTCCGCGCTGCGACTATTCCTCGTCATCCTCTTCCTCTTCCTCATCACCGAAATACTCGTCCTCCTCGCCCCACTCCTCGTCTTCCTCTTCCCAATCGTCCTCGTCGTCGTCCTCTTCGTCCCACTCGTCGTCGTCCTCCTCGTCCCACCCCTCCTCTTCGTCCTCCTCGTCCCACTCCTCCTCTTCGTCCTCCCATTCCTCCGTCTCGTCCGCCCACTCGGTCGACGCACCTTCGGCCTCCCCACCCGGCAGCTGCCACGGGTCAGCGCCCGCCCCTCCTCCTGGGGCGGATGTGGGATCATCGGCCGATCGGGTAGCGCGCAGAATGTCTGCCAGTAGATCGTTGGGCCCCGATGCCCGTTTATCTTCAGACATAGCCGTCTCCTCTGTCGTGGGAAGGGGATACGCCCTTTCCCATTATACCGGGAGCGAAAGACCTTTGTAAAGAGGCAATCGCGAATTCGCGAATTGGTACGGCGCTGACTGAGCTAGCGTCGACCAAAGGCAGCCTGTACAATCGCCATACGGCTCTCGCGCAGGTTACGAGCCACGTTGCCAACCATTGCGCCCGCGTCAGCTTCAAACAATAGCCGCAAGTTCAGCCCAGCCGCGACGGAGGTCGCGGGCGTCGCCCCGCGCTGCGCGGCCAGCCAGGTCAGCGCGACCGCCGACTCGTCGCGCCAGGCGCGCGTGGCGAAGCCAGCGTCGATGATGACCATGTGCAGCTGCTCGGCGGGCCACAGCAAGCTGTGCGCCGCATCCCGTGCCCACGGCACAGGGTAGTAGGGTGGCGAGGCCGTCCCCGCTACGACCTCGTGCATCGCCAGCGTCCCACCGGGGCGCAAAACACGGTGGATCTCAGCATACAAAGCAGCTTTGTCCCCAATGTGCATGCCGCTGTGCTGCGTCCACGCTACATCAAAGGCCGCCGACGGGTAAGGCATCGCCAGGGCATCCCCAACATGGAAAGTCACACGGTCCGCCAGCCCCAGGGCCTCACTCAATAACCTGCCCCCCTCGCACAGCGGGCCGGTAATATCGATCACCTCCACGCTGACGCCGAACTCGCGGGCCAGCAGCCGCGCCGGCCCCCCCAGCCCGCCGCCCACGTCCAGCACACGCATGCCGGGGCGCAGCTCAGCCACCTGCGCCAGGCTTCGAGTCGCCTCTAGCCCCCCAACGTGCAGTTGGTCGAGGGCAGCCACATCTTCCAGAGCCAGCTCAACATCCTGGGCGCGGGCTGCATCGAGGGCGGCTTGCAGCGCCGCCAGGTCAACGCGACCATAGTGATCATGCGCAGCGCTGGTCATCGTCGGCAGTTCACAGGCGCGTCCAACCCGGAGCGCGCCTCCGCGCCCACGGCCACAATCGGCAGCATAGCGAGTTCTCCCTGGGTAGGATGGTGGCATGCACCGTTATGATGGTCCCCGGTCGTATCGATGGTCCGAGTGGCGCATTCGTCTGGGGTGACCGCCGCGACTATACTTCCAGCCGGTAGCCTCTAGCCTCAATCGAGCTACCCCGGCTGACCTCTTCCAGGAGACACGATGACCGACTGGCTTGCGCGCGCCCAGATGGAGGGCACGCCCCTCATCGACGGCGACACCGTGACCTTCGTCTGGGCGGGAGCCACGGCCCCCAGCCTACGCAGCGACGTGACCGGTTGGTTCCCGGCGCGCCCCCCCTGGAGTATGCAGGCCGCAGGGCCGGGGGTGTGGATTTACCAGGCCACGCTGCCCTCCGACACCTACCTGGAGTATGCCTACCTGGAGGGCGAACGCCGCGTTCCCGATCCCTTCAACCCGCGCCTGACGCCCACCGGCCTCGAAGATCACGCTAACAACTACTTCGCCCTGGCTGACGCGCCTCGCCCGCTATGGGAAGCCGTACCCGGCATCCGCACCGGCCTGCTGCTCGAAACAACCCTGACCGCCCGCGCCCTGCCCTTGGAGCGCCGCGTCGCCCACCTCTATCGCCCGCCCGCGCCTGGGCCCTATCCGCTACTGGTCGTCTATGACGGCAACGACTACCTCAGCCGCGCCCACCTGCCCATCATCCTCGACAACCTGCTAGCCCAAGGGCGTATCCGCCCGCTGGCCGTCCTGTTCCTGAACAACTACCCACCGGCCCGCGTCGCGGAGTACGCATGCAGCGAGGCGACGCTGATGACCGTCGTCAACGATGCCCTACCCTGGGCGCAGGCGCAAGCCCCCCTCCTCGATACACCCGGCGCCCACGGCGTCATGGGCGCCAGCATGGGCGGCCTGATGGCCCTCTTCACAGGGTTACGCCGGCCGGGCCTGTTCGGCCACGTGCTGGCCCAATCGGGGGCCTACGGCTGGCGCGACGAGAGCGTCGTGTTCGACCTGGCGCGTTGGGGCGATCCGACTCGGCTGCGCATCTATCAAAGTGTGGGGCGCTATGAGGGGTTGCTGGACAGCAATCGACGCCTGAGGGCCGTGCTGGTCGAACACGGCTACGACGCCGCGTATCATGAGCTTAGCGCCGGGCACAACTACCCGGCCTGGGCCGCCAACCTGACCGAAGGCCTCGCCTGGCTATTCCCGCCCCACGAAGGTCGCGACGGCCAGGTCTCCTCCCTGTCGCCCTGAACCACCAGCGAATGGCCTCAGGCAGCCACCCCCTGTCGCCCTTCGCCGGTGGCTCAGGGTCTCAGGCAGCCACCCCCTGCCGGGGTTACTTGCTTCCCTCACCACAACAGGTGGAGCATCGCCACGCAGCAAAGCAAAGACGCCCCCCTTAACGCAGCGACACCAGAATCAACTGCGCCAGAATGATCTTGGCGATGGTCGCCATCGGGTAGACCGTGGCATAGCCAATGGCGGGCAGATCATTCTTCGCCTCCTGCTGCGCATAGGCTAGCACGCCGGGATTGGTCTGAATACCCGACAGGATACCCATCAGCAACCCGGTAGGAATCTTGAGCACCTTATAGCCGACCACCAGGGTCAGCGCGGCCATCGACAGCGTGACGACGGCCCCCGCCGCGAACAGGGTGAGACCGTCCCCCCCCATCAAGGTCTGCACGAAGGCGTACCCCGACCGCGTGCCCACCCCTGCCAGGAACATCACCAGCCCCACCTGGCGTAAGGTGAGATTCGCACTGTAAGGCAGAATCCACACGATGGGGCCGGTGCGGCGCAGCGCGCCCAGGATGAGGGACACCACCAGGGGACCGCCCGCATTCCCCAGCTTCAGCGTCACACCCCCCGGCAGCGGAATGGGAATCAACCCCACCAGCAGGCCCAGGGCCAGACCCAGCGTGAAACTGAGAATGTCGATCTCGCTCAGGGACCGGTACGAGTCGCCGAAGAAGCGCGTTACCTCATCCATGCGCTCGCGGCGTGTCAGGACACGCACCCGGTCGCCTAGTTCCAGCACCGTGTCGCCGTGGGGTAACAGGTCCATATCGCCCCGGCGCACCCGCGTGATCATGGCGTCGAAGCGATTCCGAACATCCAGCTCGTTGAGCGGAATCCCCACCACGTCCGGCCTGGAGACGAAGATGCGGCGATAGTCGAACTCGGTTCGGTCGAGGGGCAACTCCACCGCCGACCGCTGCCCAAGCGCCTTCTCGAAGGCAGTGATACTCTCCTCGCTCCCGATAACGCTGACAAGATCGCCCATCGCCAGGGTCGTATCGCCGGTCGCCAGGGTCATCTCCTCGCCGCGCTTGACACGCCCCACGACCACATCTCCCTTCGTCGCGGCGAGCAGGTCGCGAACCGGGCGCCCATCCACCTCCGGCCGCGTGATTTCGACCGTGCGGTTGAGGAGCCGATCGCCCGACATGCCAAAGGCCCGCAGCGTCTCTGTTTCCCGCGCGGGATCGACGCGCCACGTCCTCTGGGCGACGGCAATGGCGATGATCATGCCGATAAACCCGACCGGGTAGGCGATGGAATAACCCACCACTGGCTGGCTGATGAGCCGCTCCAGAACGTCAGGGGCGGCCGTTGTGCGGATACCGTCCAGCACGCTGGCCAGAGCGGGCGTGTTGGTCAGCGCGCCCGCGAACAACCCCGCCGAGACGGCCGGCGTCAGGCGCAGCAGGTAGTAAATCACCACGATCAGCCCCGCCGCAAACAGCAGCATGCTGAAGCCAAAGAGGTTATAGCGCAAACCGTCGCGCCGCAGCGAGGCGAAGAACCCCGCGCCGCTGCTCAATCCCACCGTGTAGACGAAGAGGACCAGCCCCAGCAGATAGATGATCTCCGGCAGCTTGAGGGCAGGGTCCAGCGCGCCAAAGAAGAGACCGACGAACAGCACGGCGGCAATGCCGAGGCTCGTCCCAAAGAAGCGTATCTGGCCCAGCAGGTAGCCGAGCGCGGACACCAGGAACAGCAGCAGGAGCGGGTTGTCGATGAGGATTTGAATCATAGCGTTGTGGCTCCGTCGAATCGCACGGGTGACGCTAGGCTGCCGCCCCCAATGGTTCCCATTATAGCCTATCGCTGCGAGGCGAACAATGTCGAATGCAGCTTGCATTCACGCCAGCCCTATGCTATGCTTGCCCCAATTCAATACGGCCACTGCCACGGCGCCCAACGCTTCTCAGCGCAGGCTCAATGGGGGAAGTCGGTGAGAGTCCGACGCTGTCCCGCAACTGTAAGGTAGGGTCATCCGACGCCTATCAAGCCAGACTACCCGCCGTGGCCGAGAGACGCGCGCCCCATCGTGGGCCGACCGACGCCAGTGGCGCCGGTGTCTTTCGTCGCCACCCCCCTTCGTGAGAAAGGCGGGGAGCACCACGCCAGACGGGTCTCCCCCGGCCCTGGCCGTGGCCGGCGCCCCAGATGGCGTGCCCCTACCCCGCGTCCCACTAGGACGCGGTATTTTTTTGGAGGCTCTGTGCGTCGTCTGCGTCTGATCATTCCTCTTCTCATCGCCCTCCTGACGGTGGCAACAGCGGCCGCCGCCCTGACGCTCAACAGCGCGGATGTCATAGTCAACTTCCCCAATAGCCAGGTGACGGCTCGCCACGTCACCTTCGACAACACGACCAATGGCCTTGACCTCCTCAAGGCCAGCGGTCTGCGCGTCGAGACCACCACGGCCGGCGCCGTCTGCCGTATCGACGACGTAGGTTGCCCCGCCAGTGACTGTTTCTGTCAGTGCACCGGCAGCGGCCCCTGTCGCTTCTGGGCCTATTGGCGTTGGGACGGCGCGCAATGGCAGCCATCTCCCCTGGGCGCGGGCCAGACCAACGTCACCCACGGCGCGCTGGAGGGCTGGCGTTGGGGCGACGGCCCGCCGACCAGCCTCGACGGTCGCTCGCCGAGTCTCATACCGCCCCAGCGCGCCGCCTATGCTGGCGCCGACTGGCTACGCGCTCAGCAACTGGTCAACGGCGGCTTCACCACCGACACCTACCGCGTCGGCATCACCCTCGACGTGGCGCTGGCGGGCGCCGCCGCCGATGCCGCGCCCCCGACATGGCGCGCCCCCGGCGGTCAGTCGATACTGGACTTCCTCACCATCGAAGGCCCCACCTACGTCGATCGCGGCACAGCCCGCGAGCTAGGCAAGCTCATCGCCGCCGTCGTCGCCCTCGACGGTACCCCGCGCTCCTTCGCCGGCCGCGACCTGGTCGCCGACCTTAATGCCAGATTCGACGGCCAGCGCTACGGTGAGTACAACTGGGACCAGGCGTGGGCCATCCTCGCCCTACGCGCCGCGGGTGAACCGATTCCCCCCGCTGCCGTGCAGAGCCTCAGCGACGACGCCGCTAATGGGGGCGGCTGGGCCGTCGCGCCTGGTCTCACCCGGGACGTCGACTCGACCGGCCTTGTCCTCCAGGCCCTGGCCGCGGCCGGCGAGCCGCCCACCTCGACCGTCATCTCCGCTGCCGTGACCTACCTGCACAGCCAGCAGAACAGCGACGGCGGCTTTCCCGCCACCCGTGGCGGCGGGGCCACCCCCAACCCCAGCAACGCCCCCTCGACCGGTCTGGCCATTACGGGTCTCATCGCCAACGGCGAGAATCCGCTGTCTCCCGCCTGGCGGCAGAGCGGCGGCTCCCCCATTGACGCCTTGCTGCGCTTCCAGAGCGCGGCGGGCGGCCTGGCCGGAACGAGCGGCGACAACGACCTGCAAGCCACCGCCCAAAGCATCCCCGCCCTGATGGGCAAGCCCTATCCCCTGCTCGGCCGCCGTGTCGCCGTCGAGCGGGCGACAGCCTGGCTACGCCTGCAACAGTCGCCCAACGGCCAGTTTGGCTTCGGCGCAGGCAGCACCATCGACGCCCTGTTCGTCATCGCCGCCCTCGGCCAGGACCCGACTACCTGGCGGCAGCCCGGCGGCCAGTCGCCCCTCGACTACCTCGCCGCACAGGCTGACACGTATTCAGCGGCAGGCGCGGCGCAGACCGCCAAGCTCATTGTTGGCCTGAACTCCGTCGGTGTGAACCCGATGGGCTTCGGCGGCGTCGATCTCCCCGCCCGTCTCGCCAGCTTCGAGACCAGCCCCGGCGCGTACGGCGGTCCCACCGCCCAGGCCTGGGCCACCCTCGCCCTGCGCGTGCTGGCCCAACCCGCCCAACCCGCCGCCGCCACCCTGCGCGGCCAGCAGCGCGCCGACGGCGGCTGGTCCTTCAGCCCGTCCGACGCCTCCGACACCAACACGACCGCGCTGGCCCTCCAGGCCCTGACCGCCACCGGCGAACCCCTCGACAGGACGACGGCCATCAGCGCCACTGACTACCTGCGCGCACGCCAGTCGCTGCTGGGCGGCTTCCCCTACCAGACCGGCGACGCCGACACCAATTCCACCGCCGTGGTCATGCAGTCCATCGCCTCGCTTCGCGCCCACGCCGACAGTCTGAGCTGGACCACCCGCCTGACGGCCACCGACGCCATCACCCTGACCGCGCACACGCCGGTCGATTGGCTGCTGAGCCAGCAGACAGTCAGCGGCGCATTTCCTTTCTTCGGCGCTGACAGCGACTTCGCCACCCTGCAAGCCATCCCCGCCCTGCTGGACCGCCCCCTGCCCGTCGTGCTACGCCGCCTGTACCTGCCCCTCATCCAGCGCGCCCACGACGCGCGGCCACGTTAGGACAGACTACCCACCGTGTTTCGCAAGGCGCGGCTTCACGCTGTGACACATGTCCGTAGGGGCAGGCCCCCGTGCCTGCCCTCTTCCTCGCCGGCAAGAGGAATTGGACACAGACGACCACGGACGAGACGGACAGGAACAAGACCTCTTTCAGCCCTGTCGTCCCTGTTTGTCCGTGTCCCATCCTCTTGGCCCCTACGGTGGGTTGTAGCGGCCCTGCTGTTCCTCCTCGCCGCCTGGCTGGCCGGTGCGACACCTGCCGCCGCGCAAGACCCCGATAACCGCGTGGGGCTGGTCGTGCAATTCGGCAACGGCGCGGTGTTTAGTCAGTGCTACACCTACACCCCCGGCATGACGGGGCTGGACCTGCTACGGCGGGCGGGCATCAACGCTGCCGTCGAGTACAGCAGCATGGGCGCGCTGGTGTGCCGCATGAGCGCGCCCGAACTGGGGGCCGACGGCTGCGACTATCCCCGCGACGACTGCCTGTGCCAGGCGCGCAGCCTGCCCTGGCGCTATTGGGCCTACTGGCGTTGGCAGGGCAACGATTGGGCCTATTCCGACCGGGGCGCGGCCGGCCGCCAGTTGCAGCCCGGCAGCGTCGATGGCTGGGCTTGGGGCGTGGGAACCACTGACTTCGGAGCAAGGCCGCCGCGCCTGGCCTTCAACGATGTCTGCACCCCACCTACGGCCACCCCACCACCCCCGCCGCCCTCAACCACCCCCGGCCCACAGCCCGTCATCGCGCCCCCGTCGGCGACGCCGCCCCCCACCGCCACCCCGCCGCCGACGGCCACCACTCCACCCACGGCAACCGCCGCGCTTCCCGCCACCATCGCGCCTGTCACCGGGGGCCAACCCACCGCCACGCCCCTACCGGCGGCGACAGCCGTCCCCACCGCAACGAACACGGCTGCCAGCACACCTACCCCCCACGCGTCAGCGACGGCCGCCCCCGCCGGCCAGCACACCGCCACGCCCCTACCAGCCGCGCCCCCCAAACTTCCGGCCGCGCCTTCGCCTGCGGCCACCACACCACAGCCGGGGCTGGCGCTGAACGCGCCGCTCCCCACACCGTCGGGCGCGACCGCTGCCGCCCCGCGACCAAGTAGCGCACCCATTCTGGCGGCGACAGTCGTCGCCTCATCCACAACCACGCTCCGCGCCGCGAGCATCGTCGATCTATCTCGGCTCACGCCGGTCGCCACAGGCGCGGTAGGCAGCGGCTCCGACAGCGGCGGCCCCCCTGTCGGCTACGCCGTCTTCGCCCTGATCGTCCTCGGCCTGGTCGGCGCGCTGGTCGTGCGCCAGCGGCGAGGCCTCTAGCCATGCTGCCCCGCCACCCATTGGCCTGGCTGCTGTGGCTCGCCTTCGCCTTCACCGCCGCCCTGACGACGCGCAACCCGCTGTATCTGGTGGTTGTCCTGCTGGCGCTGGCCGTGATCTACCAGGCGGCTGGCGCGCGCAGCGCTACGGGCGCAGCGTGGAGCGCCTTTATTCGCGTTGGCATCTTCTTTGCCATCATCGGCGTCAGCTTCGACGCCCTGACCACCCACATCGGCGATACGGTGCTGTTCGCCCTCCCGGCCCACTGGCCCATCGTCGGCGGGCCTATCACGCTGGAAGCGGTTGTCCACGGCGCAACGGGCGTCATCCAGCTGACCTGCCTGCTGGTGGCGGGCGCGACCTTCAGCCTCATGCTTGACACCGCCGCCCTGCTGCGCTACGTACCGTCGGCCTTCTACCACGCGGGCCTGGTGCTGACCATCGGCCTGGCCTTCATCCCCCAGACCGTCGCCGCCTTCCAGGACATCCGCGACGCGCAGCGTGTACGCGGCCACCAGTTCCGCGCCGCTCGCGACCTGCTACCCCTCATCGGGCCGCTGCTGACGACCGGCCTCGAACGCTCCATCCAGCTCGCCGAGAGCCTGGAAGCTCGCGGCCTCGGCTACAGCGAAGGCCCCGCCCGGCCCGAGTGGCAACCACAGGCGGGCCTGCTGCTGGGCAGCCTCAGCCTCGGCGCCGCGCTGTTCAGCCTCGGCTACTGGGGGCGGCAGCCCTGGCTACTCGCCCTCGGCGGCACAGGCGCAGCCCTCCTGATATTGACACTCCGCCGCCTCGCGCCGACGGTGCGCCGCAGCCGCTATCGCCGCCTGGCGTGGACCGCCGCCGACATCGCGCTGGGCGTGGCGAGCGGCGCGGGCATGGCAACGCTGCTGGCCGTCCAGGTCGCCCAGCCTCTGGCCCTGTTCTACACGCCGTATCCGACCCTGGCCTGGCCGCCCTTCAACCCATGGCTCGCCTCGATCTACCTGCTCCTTCTCGCCCCCCTCGCGCCAGGTCTGGGGCGCAAGGCAGGCCGATCATGATCGGCCTGCGCGACATGACCTACACCTATCCCGGCCAGTCAGCGCCCGCCCTGGCCGACGTGGCGCTGACCATCCCCGACAGCAGCCTGACGCTCATCGTAGGCCCATCGGGCGGCGGCAAGTCAACCCTCCTCCGCACCCTCAACGGCCTCGTCCCCCACTTCTACGGCGGCTATTTCGCCGGCAGCGTGCGCGTCGCAGGCGTCGATCCGGTCGCGCTGACGCCGCGCCGCATGGGCCGCCACGTCGGTTTCGTCTTCCAGGACCCCGAATCCCAGTTCGTCGTATCGCGCGTCGAGGACGAGCTGGCCTTCGGCATGGAAAACTTCGGCATTGCCCCGCCGGTTATGGCGCAGCGCGTCGCCTGGGCGCTGGCGGCGCTGGGCATCGACCACCTGCGGGATCGCCGCATCGACACCCTGTCGGGCGGCGAGAAGCAGCGCGTCGCCATCGCCGCCGTGCTAACCCTACAACCCGAGGTGCTGGTTCTCGACGAGCCAACCTCGCAGCTAGACCCGGTCGGCGCGGCGGATGTACTGGCCGCCCTGGACGACCTCCATCAGCGTCTCGGCTTGAGCGTCGTGGTAGCCGAGCACCGCGTCGAGCGCGTCGTGGCGAGCGCGAGTCATGTGCTGACTATCAGCAGCGGACGAGCGGCCCTCGGCGCGCCCCGTGACCGGCTCGCCGGGCATCCCCTCGCCCCGCCTGTCACCCGCCTGGGCACAGCCCTCGGCTGGCGGCCTCTTCCGCTGACCGTGGCCGAGGCGCGAGGGTACGCGGCCCATGACCCGCGGCTGCGCGACACCCAGCCTGGCCGGTGGGCGAGCGAGGCCGCCGCCGGCGACGCCCTGCTGGATATTCGCGACCTCCACTTCGACTACCCCGGCCTGACCGCGCTACGGGGCGCGGACCTGACCGTCGCCGAGGGGGAGGTGGTCGCTCTGCTGGGGCCGAACGGGGCGGGCAAGACGACCCTGCTC
>CAZJJF010000080.1:0-12734 GCA_964546245.1 uncultured Anaerolineales bacterium | reverse complement strand
CCGCCAGACGACGCCAGGGGCGACTCGCGCGGCTAGCGTCGGTAGCGGGCAGGGTGCGCCCGCTCATCGGCGTTGGCCGCGGCAAGCGGCTCACTCTACGGCGCGCCCGCGGGGTGGCGCGGGGTTGGCATCGCCCGCCGTCTCGCCGCCGTTTATGGCGCGGCGGGCAATGCGGCGGGGCTTGGGCGCGGCATCGCCCCCGCCCGTGGCAGCCTCGAACTCGCGGACAATCTCGCCGAAGATGGTCAGTGCGCGCAGGATGTTAGACGTCCAGTCGCCGCGGCCGGGCACGCGGATTTGATTAGATGCCACCTGGCCCATACCGGCCAGTTGCTGTTGCAGGGTTTGCTGCACGGAGCGCGGGATACGGTCGGTACGCAGAATCAGGGCCTCGCCCTCGCGCTGAATGGTGTGTACACCGGCGGCCTGGGCGAGTAGCTTCACTCGCAGCAGGAACAGCAGGTTCTGCACCGCCTCGGGGGGTGGACCGAAACGGTCAGTCAGTTCCTGGGTCATGGCATCGACGCCACTGAGAGTGTCAAGCTCGGACATGCGTCGGTAGAGACGCAGGCGCAGGCTCTCATCGGCGACGTAGGATTCCGGCAGGAGCGCGTCCAGCGGCAACTCGATGGTCGGTGTGGGCGCGAGGGGCCGCGTCGAGACAGGCGGCGGCGCGATGCGGGTTGGCCGAGCGCCCACTGTATCGCCGTTGGCCGGCGTCGGTTCGTCGGCGTCGGCTTTGATGTCCTTGATGGCCTGGGCCAGCAGGCGGGTGTACAAGTCGAAGCCAACGGCGGCGATCTGGCCGTGCTGGCGGCTGCCGAGCAGGTCGCCCGCGCCGCGAATTTCCAGGTCGCGCATGGCGAGGCGGAACCCGCCGCCCAGGTCGCCGCTGACCTCCATGAGAGCCTCAAGGCGGCGACGGGACTCGTCGCTCAGTTCCATGCTCTTGTCGTACAGGAGATAGGCGTAGGCGCGCTGGGTGGCGCGGCCAACGCGGCCGCGCAACTGGTACAGCTGGGCCAGACCAAAGCGGTCGGCGCGGTTGACGATGAGCGTGTTGGCGTTCGGGATGTCGAGACCGCTCTCGATAATGGAGGTGGAGACCAGCACGTCGACGCGCCCGGCGGCGAAGTCGAGCATCACCTGGGCCAAACCGTGCTCGTCCATTTGACCGTGGGCAACGGCGACCACGGCATCGGGGGCCAGCCGCTGCAAGTGCTGCGCGACCATGTGGATACCCTGGACACGGTTGTGGACGAAGTAGACCTGGCCGCCGCGATCCATCTCGCGCATGATGGCCTGGCGCACCAGGTTGTCGTCGTACTCAGCGACGACGGTCAGGATGGGTAGGCGGTCTTCGGGCGGCGTGTCGATGGTGGACAGGTCGCGGACACCTGTCAGCGACATATGCAGCGTGCGCGGGATGGGGGTGGCCGTCAGGGTCAGCACGTCCACCTCCTGCCGCATCTGCTTGAGGCGTTCCTTGTGGCCGACGCCAAAGCGCTGCTCCTCGTCGATGATGACCAGCCCCAGGTCTTTGAACTGTACGTCCCTGCTCAACAGGCGGTGGGTCCCGATGACGATGTCGACCTGGCCGCCTGCGAGCTTGTGCAGGATATCGCTCTGCTCTTTCTCAGACTGAAGGCGCGACAAGGAAGCGACGCGCACCGGGAAGGCGGCCAGCCGTTCAGAGAAGGTGGCAAAGTGCTGCTGGGCGAGGACAGTGGTGGGAACAAGGATAGCGACTTGCTTGCCGTCCATGACCGCCTTGAAGGCGGCGCGCAGGGCTACCTCGGTCTTGCCGTAGCCCACGTCGCCCGCGATGAGACGGTCCATGGGCTTGGCCTGCTCCATGTCGGCCTTGACTTCTTCAATGACACGCAACTGGTCTTCGGTTTCGGTGTGGGGGAAGGCTGCCTCTAGTTCGGCCTGCCAGGGCGTATCAGGCGAGAAAGCATGGCCGGGCACAGTCTCACGGGCCGCGTATAGCTCGAGCAACTCAGCGGCCAGTTCCTCGACCGCACGCTTGGCGCGCTGCTTGACGCGCTCCCAGTCGCCGCTGCCCAGGCGGCTGATGTCTGGCACGAGGTCGCCCGCGCCGATGTAGCGGGCGACGCGATCGACCTGATAGGTGGGGACATAGAGTCTGTCGCCGCGCGCGTACTCGATCTCCAGGTATTCGCGCTCGGTACCGGCGACTTCCATGCGCACCATGCCTATGAAGCGACCGATGCCATGCTCGATATGCACGACATAATCACCTGGGCGCAAGTCGGAGAAGAAGGCCTCGGGCGGCGTCGACTGGCGCTGGCGCGCGCGGCGGCGGCGCGGCAGCCGCCAGCCGAACAACTCGCCGTCGCTCAGCAGGGTCAGGCGCGCCTGGCCTTCGTCGCGGCGGCCGCCGTCCTCGGCGTCGCGGGCGGGGGTCTGTGACGCCACCAGGGCGGCGTGCAACTGCTCCTGGGCATCATGGGGGGCGGCTGGAAGCTCCACGATGCGCCAGCCCTCGCCAAGCACACCGCGCACTACGGTCAGGCTGCGCGGGGGGGGGAGGTCGGTGACGGTCGTGGTGGGCGTCACACGGACGCTCCACTCCTTGAGGAGGTCGGCAATACGGTCCGCCTGGCGCGAGACAAGAATGACCGCCTGCCCCGCGTCTGTCCAGTCGAGAACCTGGCGGGCGGCCTCGCCCAGCTGGCCGCCGTAGCGCGGAGCCGGGGCGAAGGTGGTGGCCACGGCGTCGCTAAAGGGGAGGGTTGCCAATCCGGGGCTAGTCGGGCCACCGGGGTCGTCCAGGGCGGCGGCTGGGCGGCGACGAATGGCCTGCTCGACATCGCCCCAGGCGACGATCTGGCTACCACGCCAGTTGGCGGGTAGCTCGCCAGCTTTCACCTGGCTGTCGCGAACGGTCTCGGCCTGTGCCCCGACCTCCGCCCCCACGGTGGCAACTTCCTGCCAGTCGTCGATGAGAAGCCAGGCGTCGGCGGGTAGATAGTCGAGCAAGGTGGCGGGTGTGGGGTGCAGATAGCCCTGGTAGAACTCGATGTTGCGTAGGGTCACGCCAGCCAGGAGTGCTTCACGCTCGCGGCTATACGCGCTCTGGGCCAGGGGGTGCAGTGTCGATAGGTCGAGGGCGAGCAGGTCGTCCTCGGCTGCGGGGCCGCGACCAGGCAGGGTCTCGGCGGCAGGGGTGATGGTGATGGCCTCAATCATCTCGCTGCTGCGCTGGGTGGCGGGGTCGAAGGCGCGTAGCGACTCGATCTCGTCGCCGAAGAACTCAATGCGCACGGGCGACGCGCTGGCCGTGGGATAGATGTCGACAATGCCGCCGCGATGGCTGATCGCGCCCGGGGCTTCGACGACGCTGACCATCTCGTAGCCGATGGCTGATAGCCGCTCTAGCAGCCGCGCCAGGTCGAGTTGCTGGCCCCGCCTTAGGGTGAGCATAGCCTTGCTTAGCTCGGCAGGGGGTAGGGTGCGGGTCAGGAGGCCGCGCGCCGAGGTGACGATGAGGGGCCAGCGGTCAGGAATATCGCCGTTGGCGCTGGTGGCGGCCAACTGCGCCAACGCGCATAGGGTATCCAGTCGCTGGCGGCGTGTCTCGATGTCCCAGGTGACGCGCTCGTAGGGCAGAGCGTCGGGGGGCGGGAAGCGATACACGTCGTCGGGGTGGCGAGCGAAGGCGCGCAGGTGCTGGGCGAGCTGGTGGGCGCGCTCGGGGTGGGCGGTGAGTAGGAGAAGGGGCGTCTTCAGGTCGCGCTGGAGAGCGGCGGCGAGCACGGGCCGCGCCGTCTCCAGCGCCGACACACGCACCAGGGGCCGCTGCTCGCTGTCGCCGACGGCGCGCAAGCCCTTGACCAGGGTGCGATAGCCCTGGGTGGTGCGGATGAAATTGGTGAGGCCGGATAGGGTAATATCTGACATAACCACTAATTTGGGTTGAAACGGTTCATGGCGGTCAGGATGCCCTCATGCAGCCAGGTATCGGCCGCCTGGGCGGCGCGGTCGACGAGGTTGGGCAACTCGGCCTCTTCCGCCTTCGTCCAGGGGGCCAGCACGTGGGCGGCGGCGTCCCAGCCATCCGGCGGTCGGCCAACGCCGACCCTCAGACGGGCAAAGCCCTGGGAGCCGACGGTGGCAATAATCGACTTCATCCCGCCGTGGCCGCCCGCCCCGCCCTCTGGCCGCAGGCGTAGCGTCCCATAGGGGATGTCCATCTCGTCGTAGACGACGAGCAAGTGGTCAAGCGGCGCTTTGTAGAAGCGCAGGAGGGGGCCAACGGCCTCGCCGCTCAGATTCATGTAGGTCAGTGGGCGAGCCAGGATGACACGCCTACCATCGACTGTGCCGCCCGCGAGGCGGGCCTTGTGCTGGAGCTTGTCGAAGGTCAGTCCATACATCTGAGCGAGACGGTCGGTGACGAGCCAACCCATATTGTGGCGGCTACGCGCATATTCGGGGCCAGGGTTGCCCAGGCCCACGATGACATAGGGTTCACCGGCCAAAGCTAGATCAACTTCCGCAGCAGGACCACCAGGCCAATGAAGGCGAAGACGGCCAGCGTTCCTATCGCGCCCAGCAAGAAAGCGTCGCGGATGCGGCCCACGTCGAAGGCGGATGTGAACTGGCGGCGAATCCCCGAGAAGTCGGGAATCAATGACGACAAGCCTGAGCGCGCAGCGGGGGTGGCGCTGGCGCCGGGTGTACCCGTGCCACGGGGCGTCCCCACGGCGGTGGGGGTTGTGCCTGGGCGGGCGGTAGCGGCGGCGGTCGCCTGCGCCAGCGCCACCGCGGCCGGGGTGCCACCCGGCAGGGGCGGCAAGGTTGGCAGAACTGGTGGCGTCACGGTCGCCTGTGGAGTGGCCGTGCGGCGCGGGTCGGGCGTGAGGGTCTCGGCTTCGTTAGGCGTCGGGCTGGCCTGCGCCTGGGTGGGCGCAGCGGCCTGGACGCGATTGGCGACCTGGACGTTGGAAGCCACAAACCAACACACTTCCTGGGCGCGGTCATCCACGACGGTCAGTTTGAGATTGTACACGCCGTCAGGCACGGCCTGGGTATTCCATACGTCCAACTGACCATTGGCAATCGGGCGATTGATGGTGGAACTGACGGCCGACCAGGCCTGGGGGTTGGAGGCTGGGGCGAATTCTAGTTTGTAGAACTGGAAACGGTCGGCGTTGGCGCTGCCGATCACTGGAATCTCACCGCGCAGAGTAGCGCCTGGGCGCGGGCTACTGATGATCGTGGTGGGGCAGCCCTGGAGCATAGTCGACGCCGCAACCTGCGTGGCGGGGGCGAGGGGCGCGGCCATAGCGGCGCGCCCGCCCCAGAGGAGCAGCAAGGCGAGAACGGCGGCGAGCGGCGGAAGGAAGCGACGCATGCGGTCTCCTGTGGCGAGAAGCGACATACTCTCAACCGAACAAATCTAGCATAAGTCCAGGCCAACGCCAAATCTACGGCGGTGGCGAAGATTGGCTGTCGTTGGCCGCGAATCGTGCTGGTGGCGCGGCTACGATCGGGGAGGGTGCGGGTAAGAGACGTGGCGTCAGCATTTCGGGGCGGCGAATGGACGGTTTCTTGGGCAGGCGGCCAGGGCCGCGTATAATGTAGGCAAGCGGCTGGGGGGCCGGTGGGTAGGAGTTAGCCGTATGGGCGTGTTCCACTTTGGCGAGCAGTATGGCAACCCGGATGTGGCCCTGGCGTTCTTCGTCTGCGCGGTACTGGTGTGCGGCGGAACGCTGCAAATGGTGGCGGCGCGCTACGGCTACGTGGGCCTGGCGTGGGTCCGCCCGCGCTGGCAGCCCTGGGGCGGAACGCTGTTTGGCGTGATTCTCATCGTCGGCGGCACAGCCTGGTTCTTCGTCCGCCACAGCGATGGCATCTTTCGCCCAGGGCCGGCTGGCCTCGAGCTCCTCCTCCTGTTCGGCGCTGCTGGTCTGGTAGCGATGGCTGGGGCACTGGCAGGGGCGGCGATTATCCAGACGGGTGTGCAGCCCAGGGGGCTACCCCAACGGGGCCACCTGATCGCCGAGGAAGTGACGTTGCCCACCGGGACCGCGTGGCTGTACCGGCCGGCGCGCGGCGGCGGCCCCTTTGGGGCGGTGTGCGCTGTCGGCACGCCAGGCGCGGGGGCGGAGGCGGTTGCGCCGCTGGCGACGGCGCTGGCCGAGGCGGGGCTGGTGGCGCTGGCGGTGGGCTGGAGTGACGACGACCGCTGGCGGCCCGACGAGGCGCTGGCCCTGGCCGGTGCGCTCCACGCCGCGAATGTCCTGCGCGACCGCCCCGACGTGGATGCGGCGCGGGTGGGGGCGGCGGGAGTGGGGCTGGGTGGTGACGTAGCCCTGATGATGACGGCTCACGATCGTCGGATTCGGGCGGTGGCAGCCGTCGCGCCCTGGCTGGACGTGCGAGAGGCGGCGCCGGGGCTGAGCCTGCTGCGCGACATGACCTGGCCGCAGGCGATGCGCTGGCAGGCTGACCTGCGACGGGTGGCCCGCCTGGTGGATCCACTGGCGCATGCCAGCGAACTTGGCTCGCGGCCGGTGTTGCTGGTGACGGCGGCGGATGTAGGGCCACCCGAGCAGTTAGGGCGGAGCCTGGCCCAATTGTGCCGCCGCCTGACGACGCTCCGGGTGGGGCGGCTGGGCCAGTCGAAGGACGCGACGCGGGAGATTGCATCCTGGATGACGGAGCAACTGGAATGGACGACTTCCTCTTCGACATTCTGAATGGGCAGATAGGCCGCTGGCCGTGGCTCGACGGCGCGGTGCGCTTCCTGGTCAACGACTACGTCGCGCCGACAATTCTGGCCCTGGCGCTGGTGACCCTGTGGTTCTCTGGCCAGGGGTTGTATGGTCGGCGGCGGCGGCAGTTCGCCGTGGTCCACGCGGTGGTGGCGGTCGTGATGGCGAACGTCCTGGTCAAGCTGATGAACCTGGTCGTGTTTCGCCCGCGCCCCTTTGCCGACCTGGATGTGAATCTGCTCTTCTACCGTCCAACCGACTCGACATTGCCGAGCAACCCGGCGGCGGTGGCCTTCGCGTTCGCCTTCGCGGTGTTTCTGCACGACCGCACCTGGGGGCTAGCGATGGCCGGGGTGGCAGCCTTGTTTGGCCTGGCGCGAATCATGGCCGGGGTACATTACCCGCTCGATGTGGCGGCCGGCGCGCTGGTGGGCCTGGCGGCGGCGTGGCTGGCGCTGCGCTTGCCGGGGTTGGGGCTGCTGGCGCGGGGCGCGATCCGGGCAGGCCGGCGCCTGATGCTGGCCTAGATTGACATACGGTGGTAGGGACGTGACATGTCACGCCTCTACGGGGTGGAGATACCCACGAGGAGGTGGGTGACTATGGCTCTCTTGACGAGCGAGACTTTCCATACGCCGGATATTCAGACAGAACTACCGGGGCCGCGGGCGCGGGCGAACTTGAGCCGCGACGCGGTCCTTATCTCGCCGTCCTACACCCGTTCCTACCCGTTCGTGCTGTCCCACGGGCGGGGCTGCGTAGTGTGGGACGTGGATGGCAATCGCTTCCTTGACTTCACGGCGGGCGTGGCGGTGTGCGCTACCGGTCACAGCCATCCGAAGGTTGTGGAGGCGGTGCAGCGGCAGGCTGAGCAGTTTATTCACATGGCAGGCACGGACTTCTATTACGAACTGCAAGTGCAATTGGCGGACAAGCTGGCGGCCATCACGCCGGGCGATTTTCCCAAACGAGTATTTTTCACCAACTCGGGTACGGAGTCCATCGAGGCTGCGCTGAAACTGGCGCGCTATCACACTGGCCGCTCGCGGCTCATGTCGTTTATTGGCTCCTTCCACGGGCGGACGATGGGGGCGCTGGCGCTGACGGGCAGCAAGCCCATTCACCGCCGGGGCTTCGAGCCACTGATGCCGGGTGTCACCCACACCCCCTACGGCTATTGCTACCGCTGTCCCATCAACCTTGAATACCCGCGCTGCAATATTGCCTGCGTGGACTATATCGAGGATACACTGTTCCGCCGCCTGGTCCCCGCTGACGAGGTGGCCGCTATTTTCGTGGAGCCGGTCCAGGGCGAGGGCGGCTACATCGTGCCGCCGCCTGGCTGGCACGAGCGGCTGCGGGCGGTCACGGCCCGGCACGGCATCCTGCTGGTGGCCGACGAGGTTCAGAGTGGCATGGGCCGCACCGGGACGTGGTGCGCCATCGACCAGTGGGGCGTCGTGCCAGACATTGTGTGTCTGGCAAAGGGCATTGCGTCGGGGTTGCCGCTGGGGGCGATTGTGGCCCGCGCCGACATCATGGATTGGGACTCGGGGTCGCACGCCAACACCTTTGGTGGCAATCCGCTGGCGTGCGCGGCGGCCCTGGCGACTATCGAGGTCATCGAGACGGAAGGGTTGTTGGAGAATGCGGCGCGCATGGGTGAGTTCTTCATGGCGGGCCTGCGAGACATCCAGTCGCGTCACGAGGTCATCGGCGATGTGCGCGGCATCGGGCTGATGGTGGGTGCGGAGATGATCGACCCGGCGACGGGCGACCCGGATCCTGGGCTGCGGGATGCGCTGGTGCAGAAATGCTTCGAGCGCGGGCTACTACTGCTGGGCTGCGGCTTCAACACGCTGCGCTTCATGCCCGCGCTGACTATCGACCGCCCAACGGCGGAGACGGGCCTGGCGATTCTGGAGGCGGCGCTGGCGGACGCGGTGGCCGAGGCGTCGGGCCGCCCGCGCAAGAGTCAGGGGGTGTGAGAGCGACCAAGGACAACCGACTACCGACGGAGGACCACCGACTACCGACCACCGGGGAGGACTCGGAACGCTCTGCAACTCGTCGTCGGTGGTCGGTGGTCGAGGGGGGCGCTGGGGAACGAGACGGTGAGCGGCATGAGCGACAAGACGGTGTGGGTAGTAAACCTGGGGACGGAACCATACGCGCCGGTGCATGCGTTGCAGCGGCAGATCGTGGCGGCGAAGCAGGCGGGCTGGCCGCAGGATGTGCTATTGCTGCTGGAGCACGAGCCGGTGTATACCCTGGGGCGGCAGAGCCAGGCGGAGGACATCCTTGTGTCTGCTGCCTTCCTCGCTGAACAGGGCATCCCGCTGGCGCCGGTCGAGCGCGGGGGCAAGGTGACGTACCACGGCCCCGGTCAGATCGTGGGCTATCCCATCCTGGACTTGAAAGCGTACCGTACCGAGGTGAAGTGGTTCTACGGCCGGATGGCCGAGGTTATCATCCGGACGCTGGCCGACTATGGCGTGGTGGGGACGTATGACGACTCGTTCCCCGGCGTGTGGGTGGCGGGTAAGAAGATCTGCGCCTTCGGAACGGCCATCAGCCGCTGGATCACTTACCACGGCTGGGCGCTGAACATCGAGCCGGATATGAGGCACTGGAGCTGGATTGTGCCCTGCGGGCTACGCGACAAGGAGGTGACGGCGGTCCGGGCAGAACTGGGCTACACGCCGCCGGTTGACGACATTCGCGCCGCTCTGACGCGCCACTTTGGCGCGGTATTCGAGCGGCGGATGGAGGCCAGGGAGATTGGGGATTTGAGAGTAGAGATCGGGGAGGTGGAGCGGGAGGCGTGAAGAAACGCCCCATGAAGACGAAGGACCAGCCGGTGATGCCGGTTGGTCCTTCATCTTTCGTCATCGGTCATTCCCCGGCGAAATGGATGCCGGTCTCGTCCATGGACGCGATGATGACCAGGCTCTCGATGGGCACGCCCAGGGCGGTGAGACGCTGGCGGCCGTCCTCGAAATTCTTCTCCACGACGCAGCCGACGCCAAGCAGGGTCGCGCCCGCCTCACGCACGATCTCGGCCAGGGCCTCGGTGGTCTGGCCGGAGGCGAGGAAGTCGTCGATGACAATGACGCGGTCGGCGGGGCCGAGGTACTCAGGGGAGACCAGGAGCAAGGTCTCGCCGCCTTTGGTGCGCGACGGGACGTGGCGCTCAAAGGTGTCGGGCGGCAGGGTGACGGAGCGGGTCTTGCGGGCGAAGACGATGGGCACGTCCAGGGCGACGCCGGCCTGGAGGGCGGGGGCAATGCCGCTAATCTCGGCGGTGAGAACTTTGGTGGGGCGCAGATAGCCGAAACGGCGGGCGAACTCGCGGCCCACGAGGGCCATGAGGGCGGGGTCAACCTGGTGGTTGATGAAGGAGTCGACCTTGAGGATGCCGCCGGGGAGGACTTTGCCGTCGCGGCGGATGCGGTCGCGCAGAGGGGCGAGATCGGTGGATGTGTCAGCGGGCGCGGGGCTGTGGACGGACATGGCGTCTCCCTTCAAGCTCAGCGGGCGGTGTTCCTATCGGGCAGCCTATCCCACATGGACCTGTGTGGGATATTTCCCACCAGGGGGTGGGAAAACGTGGGTAATCGTGGGAAAGTTGGGTTTAAATCTTCTCGAACAAGCGTTCTGTGTCGTGAACGATAGATGACGAAGGGCGAAGGACCAACCAGAAAGGCCGATTGGTCATTGATCCTTCGCCCCTGGTCGCGGCTCAGCCGAGTTGCACACTGGACAACGGCATGCCCGCGCCACCGGGATCAGCCGCGCCGTGCCAGCCGCCACGCTGCGGGTCGCGGACGGCGACGTGGACGAGGCCAAAGCTGCCGTAGCTGAAGCCCTCGCGATAGACCGTGTGCCCCATGTGTTGTAAGGCGCGCACCGTCGCCAGCGGGTGGCGCGCCTGAAGGTCGATGACGTGGCTCTGGGAGTCGAAACGCGGCGCCGCGACGGCCTCGGTGGGCGTCATGCCGAAGTCGATGAGGTTCAGCAGGACTTGCAGGACGCCGGTGATGATCTGCGTGCCGCCGGGCGCGCCGATGACGATGACGGGCTGGCCGTCGCGGGCGACGATGGTGGGCGAGATGCCGCTGAGGCGAGCCTTGCCGACGGCCAGGCTGTTGGGTAGACCAGGCACAGGGTGGAAGCAGTTCATGCAATTGTTGAGTTGAAAGCCCAGGCCGTCGACGACGGCCCCGCTGCTCGCGCCCAGACTGTGGGTGAGGCTGACGCAATTACCCGTCCGGTCGACGATGGTGATGTGGGTGGTGTCCTTGTGCTCCGGCGGCTGCCAGCGTGGGACGGGGAACTTCTCGCCCGTGGCCAGGCGGGCGGCGGCCTCGGCGGCGTAGGCGGGGTCGGTGATGGTCGGGGTGAGGTCAGTGGTGAAGTGGGGATCGCCCAGGCGGGTGGTCCAGTCGGCGAAGGCCCACTGCATTGTGCGCGCCACAAGGTCTACATAACGCGGGCTGTTGTGGCCGAGGCTCACCAGGTCGAAGGGTTCCAAGGCGTGCAGCATCTGGATAAGGGTCGCGCCGCCGTCGGGCAGGGGGTCGGACTGGACGGTGAGGCCGCGATAGTGGCCGATGGCTGGGGCGGGATTGCGGACGCGATAGGCGGCGAGGTCGTCGGGAGTGACGTAGCCGCCGTGGCCCATGATGGCCTGGCCGAGCTGCCGGCCAAGCCCGCCGCTGTAGAAGTCTTGTGGTCCCTCGTCGGCGAGGCGGCGCAGGCTGTGGGCGTAGTCGCGCTGGATAAGCCGCTCGCCCATCTGCAGCGGAGTTGCGCCATCACGGGTGAAGAGGCGGGCGGCGGCGGGGGTGTGGGTCAGCCGCCACAGGGGGAAGGCGAAGCCGGGGGTGCCCGGTCGCCGCCAGCGGTCGGTCAGCGGCGGGGTGAGGGTGAAGCCCTCCTCGGCAAGGCGGGCGGCGGGTTCGACGAGCCTATCCCAGGGCTGGCTGCCCCAGCGGCGGTGAGCTTCGGCCAGGCCCGCGACCGTGCCCGGCGTGGCGACGGACTGCCAGCCGACGTCGTTTTCGTAGCCGGATAAGCGGAAGCCGTAGCCGACGCGGTATTCCTCGCGCAGGAGCGGTAGCCACATGTCGTCGCGGATGAGGGAACCGGCCGTGCCGGGGAATTGCAGGCTGGTTGTCTGGCCGGTGGCGGCGTCATAGTGCTGCAACGCGCCGAAGCCGCCGATGCCGCACATCTGGGGGTCGGTGACGCCCTGGGCGAGGGCGGCGGCCACCGCAGCATCCACGGCATTGCCACCCTCGGCGAGAACGGTCGCGCCGACTTCGACGGCCAGCGGCTGCGGGGCAACGACAAGATCAGGCCAGGTGGGGGACATACTTCTCACTTGAGGATGTAGTAGGTGGCGCGCTTCTCGCCAATCTTCAGCAGCAGGTTCTTGTCCACCAGGTCGGCGAGGTCGCGGCGGATGGTCTCGGCGCTGACGTCGGGGGCGAACTCTTGCAGGTCGCGGTTGGTAACGCGCCCATTTTGGGTGGCGACGTCCAGGGCGTGGGCCTGGCGCTCATTGAGGCCGCCCTGGGTGAGCTGGCCTAGCCGCAGCGGCGACCGCTCGATGGGGGACAACCGCTCGCCGTGACCCACCAGCACCACCTGGAAGCCGTTGGCCGTCTCGCGGAAGAGAGGTGGCGGCAGGCTCGCGTCGGCCATCAGGCGGCGCATGCGGTCGATGCCGTAGCCGAGGCGCTCGATGTAGCCCAGGTCGGACAGTACCTGGACGATGGCCTCGTTGCGGGAGAAGCGCTCGTCCTCCAGGTTGTCCAGGGTGACAGGCCCCGGCAGTCGGCCAGGTGAGGTGATTTCGATGCGGTCGGCGAACATGAATACCCGGGTCTCCTGGCCGCGGATACTGTAGTCGCGGTGAGCAACAGCGTTGACCAGGGCCTCGCGGACAGCCTCGCGAGGATATTCGGTGCGCTCCTCGCGGGC
>CAZJJF010000079.1:2228-12869 GCA_964546245.1 uncultured Anaerolineales bacterium | reverse complement strand
CCTCGGCCATTGCCTCGACCTGCTTACGGTCGGCCGAGCGATCGGTGAAGGTGACACCCAGTTGGTCATATGTTTTAGGAAAACCTAGCCACTCTGCTGTGTCCACGCTGATGTAGCCGGTGGGCGAGCCGGTGAAGGCGGCGGGCGCCTTGTTCATGTCGTGGGCAATGCCCGAAATCTTGATCTCGCGCGTCTTGCCGTCGGCCAGCTCGACGGTGACCTTGTCGCCCACCTGGGCGTTCACCAGGTCCAGCGAGGCCCGCTCGACCAGCATGGTCTTGTCTGGCGGCGGCCACGCCCCGCTGACAGGGTCCACCCGGCTCAACTTCTGCTTGTTGAAGTCGTCGATGGCATCCAGGGCGAGGGTGCGCCACTCGTTAGGGCCAACCTTGACGCGCATCGTTACTGCCCGCCGTCCCTCAGCGGTACGTACCCCATCCATGCGGGCTACGGTGTCCACCAAGTCATTGTCGAAGCTGGACATGAACAGCACGGCATCGGCGGGGTCGGTGGCGGCGTAGCGGGCTGTCAGGTCCTGGCCCAGCAACAATTGGGTGCTGACAATGACGCCAACAGCGAAGACGCCCACGGCGATGGACATGACCACCAGGAATGTGCGCATCTTGTTGCTCAGCAGGTCACGGGCGACCTTACGCCAGCGTGGGCTAAGCATGGGCGGCCCCGACTGGCTCAGCCACTGGCGCTGGCGACGCTGTGGGCAGGCGGCGGTTGACCACCTCGTCCACAATTAGCCCATCGGCCATGACCACGGCGCGGGTCACCTGACGTTCCAGGTCCTTGTCGTGGGTGACCATCACGATGGTCTTGCCGCCATCGACCAGGTCCTGGAACAGGCGGAAGATGGCCTCGGCGGTGCGCGAGTCCAGGTTGCCTGTCGGTTCGTCGGCGAGCAGGATGGGCGGGTCGTTGGCGAGGGCGCGGGCGATGGCGACGCGCTGCTGCTGGCCGCCGGAGGTGGCGGAGGGCAGCTTGTCGGCGTGATCGGCCATCTCCATCTGTTCCAGTAGATGCATGGCGCGCTCGTGCCGCTCACGCGCGACGTACATGTTGCAGAAGTCCATCGGCAGCATAACGTTCTCGACCACCGTCAGCGTCGGCAGCAGTTGGAAGAACTGGAAGATGACACCGACGTTGCGGCCGCGCCACTGGGCGAGCTGGCCCTCGTTGAGGGTATGGACCGCCGTGTCGCCGACGAGGACCTGCCCGCTGGTGGGGTGGTCGATACCGGTGATCATGTTGACGAGGGTGGACTTGCCGCAGCCGGATTTACCGACCACGGCCACGAACTCGTGGGGATTGACGTTGAGAGTCACACCCTTGAGGGCAGTGAACTGGCCGGCCGCGCTCTCGTAGACCTTGACGACCTCTTGCACCTCGATAAGGTGCTCGTTGCCGTGCTGATAGCGGCCATTACCATTGTTCTTGGGCTTGTTGCGGGTGAATAGGCGTCCAAACACAAAACCTCCGCGTGGCGTACAAGTGGTCTATCCATGTAGACTCGCGCTGCCCCACATACATTACGCCGGGTGGGCAACCAGGTTGCAATGGGGATGACCAGCGACCACGGACCACCGGTCATGAGTTGTACGGGTCGTCGGTGGTCGGTCGTCGTTCCAGGTTGCCCTCGGCCCCTGTTGGGACTATCATGTAGGCTAATCTACCGTGCGCGTCATATCGAAAGCCAATCTTCCATGCATCTCATCAACACTAAAGTCGGGGTGTACGTCGATGTGGCCAACCTGGCCCGCAATGGCGGCTACGGCATGCGCTACGACGTGCTGCGTGAGTTTGCCTGCCGTGGCGGCGCGGAGCCGGTACGCCTCAATGCCTACGTCAGCTACGACGCCGACCGCGCCGAGGCTGACCCTCTATATCGCGATAATCAGTACGGGTTCTACGATGTGCTACGCGATTTCGGTTACAAGGTCATCCAGAAGAATGTCAAGTGGTACACCGACGAGAACGGCAACCGCTTCGGCAAGGCCAATGCTGACCTGGACCTGGCTGTCGATGCCCTGCTGCAATCGGAGAATATCGGCCGCGTGCTGCTGGCGACGGGCGATGGCGACTTTGTGCAGGTCGTGCGCGCGCTCCAGAATCGCGGCTGCCGCGTGGAGACCGTGGCTTTCGACAATGTTTCCACCGATCTACGCCGCGAGGTGGACCTGTTCATGTCCGGCTACCTGATTCCCAATCTCCTGCCCACCGCGTCAGGGCGCAACGGGGGCACGGCCTGGGGCGAGATCGGCTCGCGGGTGCGGGGGGTGTGTTATCACCACACTGGCAAAGGCTATGGCTTCCTGCGCTTCATGAAGCACGTCGCGCCCGAGCTGTGGAAGCTCGACTCGCGCCAGGCGGAGTCGCCATATGGAAGCGTCTTCTTCCACGACTCGCAGCTGCCTGAGGATGTTCACTACACGAGCCTGCCCAGCCGGACCTACGTCTTCGAGTTTGAGTTAGCCAAATCCGAGGCGCGAGAGGGCGGCCTGCAAGCCGTGAACCTGCAACTGGTGACGCAGCGGCGTGGCACGCGGCCGCCAGCGCCCGCGCCACCGGTGGCTGTCTCGTAGCGGCAGGCCCCCGTGCCTGCCCAGGCGACCATAAGGATGGGGGGCCGCCCGTACAGCAATCAAAGCATATGGAGACGCGCATGCGGATCCTGGTGATTGACGACGAACCCGAAGTCATGAGTCTCGTCCAGCGCGGCCTGGTCTACGCGGGCTACGAGGTTGACACCGCCTACGACGCCGAGAGCGGCCTTGTCAGCGCCCGCGATCACCCGCCGGACCTGGTGGTCCTCGACCGCATGCTGCCCGACCTCGACGGCCTGGAGGTCTGCCGCCGTCTGCGCGCCGCCTCGCCCGATCTGCCCGTTCTGATGCTGACGGCGAAGGACGCCATCCCTGACCGGGTAGCGGGGTTAGAGGCGGGCGCCGACGACTACGTTGTCAAGCCCTTTGCCTTCGATGAGCTGCTGGCGCGGGTCAAGGCGCTGCTGCGCCGCTCGCGCTCTCAGCCCCAGCCGCTACTCCAGTTCTCGGACCTGTCCCTGGATACTTCCACCCGCGAGGCCCATCGCGGCAAACGGGCCATCCACCTGACACCCAAAGAGTATGAACTCCTTGAGTTGTTTATGCTGCACCCGCGCCAGGTGCTGACTCGCGAGACGATCTTCGACCGGGTATGGGGCTACGATTTCGGCGGCGAGTCCAACGTCATCGAGGTCTACGTCCGCTACCTGCGCAAGAAGCTCGGCGAGCCGAACCTTATCCAGACGGTGCGCGAGGTGGGCTACATCATGCGGGACGAGTAGGCCGTGTCGCTGCGCCTGCGGCTGACCCTCGCCAACGTCGCCCTGGTCGCCGTCAGCCTCATCCTGTTTGCCCTCCTGTCCTACCTGGCCCTGGACCGCCTGGGCCTGCGTGAGGTGGATGATACGCTGCAACTGCGCGCGGAGAGCGTGCTCGGTAGCCTGAGCGTCCGCCCCGAAGCTGGTCTGTCCATCGCGCCCGCCGAAAAGTTTGCCACGCCCGATACCTATGTCCAGGTGCTTGGCCCTTCGGGAACCGTCGTCAGCCGCTCTGACAACCTGGGGGCACGGTCTCTGCCCATCGACCCGACGCTGGTCGCCGACAACATGGCAGGCCGCACCGGCTACATCACCACCCAGGTTGATGGCGGCCGCATGCGTATCTACAGCGCGTCGTCGCCGCTGACGATCAGCGGCCGGCCCATCGTGATCGTTCAGGTGGGGCGGCTGCTGACGGAGCTGGATCGCACCCTCGCCAACCTGCGCGCCATCTACGCCGCCGGTACGGCCCTGACCTTACTCATCGCGACGGTACTCAGCACCCTCATCATCCGCCGTGGCCTGCGCCCCATCACGGAGATCACGGCGGTCGTGGAGCGTATCGAGCGCGCGGAGGACGTCAGCCAGCGCATCGTGTACGAGGGGCCGATGGACGAGGTCGGGCGTCTGGCCGCCACCTTCAACGGCATGCTCGGGCGTCTGGAGCGCGCCTTCGAGGCGCAGCAACGCTTCGTTGCCGACGCCTCCCATTCCCTACGCACGCCCCTGACAGCCATCCAGGGCAACGTGGAATTGCTCCTCAACGGCATCCACGACCCTACCGAGCAGCGCATCTCGCTGCAAGCCATTCGCCAGGAGACGGGCCGCCTGTCGCGGGTGGTCAGCGACCTGCTGCTATTGGCGCAGGCCGACGCCGGCCAGAGCTTCCAGCACGTGCCGGTGGAGATGATGACCATCGTCCTCGACGTGTATCCGCAGGCGCGCACCCTGGCCGATGGTGTCACCGTGAGCCTGGGCCACGAGGATATTGGCCTGGTAGCGGGCGACCCTGACCGCCTCAAGGAGGTGGTCTTGAACCTGACGGACAACGCCATCAAATACACGCCCCTGGGGGGCCAGGTCACGCTGTCGGTCTACGACGATGGGGATTGGGTGCGGGTGGAGGTCGCCGACACGGGGCAGGGGATTCCCCCGGAGCATCTGCCCCACATTTTCGAGCGCTTCTACCGCGTGCCGGGGGTGAAGGCGCGGGCCGGCCGCCCCGCCGGCACCGGCCTGGGGCTGCCCATCGCCAGGTGGATCATCGAGAGCCACGGCGGCCAGCTGACCGTCACCAGCGAGGTGGGGCGCGGCACGACCTTCACCATCTGGCTGCCGCGCCTCAAGATGGACTGAGGCCGCCTTGCCAGTCGAGCAGGAGCGACGGGTAGACCGGCTCGGTCAATAACCGTGTGAACACAGCCAGCCGGTCGGGGCCTTGCAGCAGGGGCTGCATCAGGCGCTTGCCGTAAATGTAGGTGAAGGCGTAGGCGCGCCACAGCGGCGACTTGAGAAACTCGAGCGCCTTGCGGGCGCGCGCTTCGTTTAGCAGGCTGTATCTCATCAGGTAGGCGGCCACGTCGTCGTCGGAGCGGCCGTCGACGTGGAGCATGAAGACGGCGTTGCCCCGCACCCCGGCCAGCAGTTCGCCCGCCCGCCGTAGCGCGTCGGCGTCCACCGCGTCGGGGGCGAGGCCCGCCCTGGGCAAGATATGCGCCTCGGTCCAGGCGCGCGCGTCGCCCGGCGCAAGAATCATCTCGGCGGCCATCGTCGCGATGCCCTCGGCGATGACACACTCCGGGGTGTTGATAAGCAGGATGCTATTCTCCAGATGGCCCTGTTCCTGGTACAGGCGCATCTCTTTGAGCGCGTGCTCGGTGTGGTGGCCGGGGTAGCCCTCGTGGGCCGCCGTGTCGAGGAGCGCGGCCAGGTTGGTCGGCAGATCGGTGTTCAGCTCGATGCGCGAGCGGGCCGCGCCCAGGTACCAGTTGTAGGCCCCCCAGGGCTGGTTGGTCACCGTCGCTATGGCGACATCCTCACCGGTCGGCAGCTCGACAAAGGCCGCCGTGCGCCGTCGCACCTCAGCCATCGCGTCGGTGAGCAGGTCCAGAGTGAGGTGTGCCTTGTCGCGGGGTAGCTCCTGGCTGCGGCGGTGGGCCTCCATACGCTCGGCAAGAGAACCATCGCCAGGCAGATTGGCAGCGTAGATAGCCAGAGCCTCCTCGAAGACGGCCTCCGGCGTGCGCTCGACGCGGATGTCGAAGGTGCGCTCGACCTCGTCCACCAGATCGAAGCGCTCGCCCGCCAGCTGGCGGCTGACCGTCTCCATGGCCCGCACCTGCCGCGCCAGGTAGGCGGCGCGCATCGCCTCGTAGCCCTGGGCGGGCAGGGCGTCGGCCAGGCGCATCGCCGCCCCCACCAGGTCGGCGGCGGCAGGTGGTCCCTCGCCGTCCACCTCCGCCTTCAAGGCGGGCGGCCCAAAATAGCCGTCCACGAAACCCGGCGCGACTTTCTCCAGCCGCAGCCCCAGACGCACGTAGTCCTCGCCCCACGCGTCGCGCATGACTCGCCTCCCTCACATCGTCGAATGTGCTGATTATACATGGATTGTCGCGCTGGGGCGTGGGCCGCCGAAGGACCTCGGGCAGTCCACAAGAGGCCCGCCCCACGCCGATGCGGCGTAGGGCGGGCTTATGGGGAGACGCGACTGCCAGGCGCAGCCACGTCATACGCATCGAGGCGCGGGCTAGGGCTGGTTGTACTCCTTAGCCGGGAGGGAATGGACATACGCGTACAGGGCGCGCAGGTCATCGTCGGCCATGCGGGAGAACGCCTTCCAGGGCATGTCCGTGGACAACTGGCGGCCGTTGGGCGTCATGCCGGTCTTGAGGGCCTTCAGGAAGTCGGCCTCCGACCACGTCCGAAGCTCGCCGCCCGGCGTCAGGTTGGGCGCGCTGGAGGGTGAGTCCGGTGAGCTGCCGCTCTGACTGGGCGCGCCCGACAGGCTCGCGCCGTGGCAGGCCATACAGCCGCTGGTCATCGCCAGGTACTGGCCGTACTCAGTCGTTACACCGCGCTGCGCCGCCGTCGGGCGAGGCGCGGTGTGATCGATGATGTCGGCCGGCAGCGGAGGGAACTGGCCGGTGACGAACAGGACTGCTCCAAGTGGGCCGAGGGAGAGGCCATTAGTCTCGCGGTCTACCGGCGGCAGCGTCTTCAGGTAGGCGATGATGTCGCCCAGGTCCTGATCGCTCAGATAGTAGAAATCCTGGGACGGCATGACGAATACAGGATGGCCGTCAGCCTTCACCCCATGACGAATCGCCCTGACCCAGTCGGCGTCGGTGTAGTTTCCCCCAACGCCGCCCTTGCCTGGTGTCAGGTTAGCCGCCGCCAGCCGGGCCATTATCGGCTCGTCGATCATCGGGCCGCCAGCCAGGTCCTGCATGTGGCAGTCGGCGCAGCCGGCTCTCCCCAAAGCGAGATTCTTGCCGCGCTCCACGCTGGCTGCGTCGGCGGCCACCACGACTTGCTCTGGCGTCACCTGGTAGGTGCGCCCCAACCGCGACCGGGCCATGAGGTTGGACACCAGGGCGATGACGACGACCACAGCCACCAGCCCGAGGGCCACAATCCCGAGCCATTTCAACACTCGCTTCATCTGTCCCCCCTGCTAAGATTCAATGATGCGGCGAGGCCACAGTTTTCGACCGTACCAGGGCAACTGTCGCGGCTACGACTCCCGCCAGTATACGGGGCCTGCCGGTCGCGGGCTGTGACATGCTTCACAGCTCGCCTATGATATAGGTCACAGCCCGTTTTCTTGGCGGATTGCTGGCCTTGGACTACAATGACGCCTTATGCGAAACCGACAAGCGACGGGCAGCCCGTTTGATGGATGTGGCCCAGCGGCGGCGGCCCGGCATGCCGCCCCATCTCAAGCACAAGGGGCTACCATGACCCACGGCACGCCAGACCTGCGCCCTGAAGCGTACTTCGACCTCTCGGACTTCGCCCATCGCGCCCTGTTCGACGGTAAAACCTACGTGTGGGAAGCGCTGGAGGCGATTCCCGGCTATGTAGACGCATTCTGCGCGGGCCTGGATTTCAACGCCGGCGTGGTTGGCGACGTGGAGCCGGGCGCGCTCATCCTCGGCGAGCGGATCGTTGTCGCGCGGGGCGCGGTCATCGAGGCGGGCGCGCAGATTCGGGGCCGCGACATCTATATCGCCGAGGGCGCGACGCTAGAGGCGGGGGCGTATATCAAGGGCGAGGGCATCTACATTGGCCCCGGCGCCCTCATCGAGCGGGCCTGGCTGAAGGGGCGGCGCATCCTGGTCGACCGGGGGGCGAAGGTACTCGTCAACTCGCGCCTGCGCGATAATGTCATTCTCAGCGAGGGGGTGGAGGCAGGCTTCGCCGCCGACATCAAGAACGCTGTCTTCCTGCCCCACGCCGCCGCCGCCCACTTCGTCTACGCTGGTGACAGCCTCGTGGGGCGTCGCGTCAACCTGGCCGACAAGACGACCCTCTCCAACCTGCGTCACGACGGCCGAGCGCCGCTCATCCGCGCCGGTGACACGGTCATCGATACTGGCCGGCGCAAGTTTGGCGCGGTCATCGGCGACGACGTTCGCACCGGCTGCGTGACCACCACCAATCCGGGCACGCTCGTTGGCTCCGGCGTGTGGACCTACGACCATAGCGTGCTGAGCGGCGTCATCCCGCCCAACAGCATCATCAAGCACCGCCAGGTCAACGAGGTCGCCGCGCGGCGCACAGACGGGTGAGGCCACCACCGTTGACCAGCTCCTCACCCACCGCCCCACCCCACCCCGCCCCCGCTCTGAACCGCCGCACCGTCGCCGGACTCGATGTGGCGACGTGGGTGGCGTTGGGTCTGCTCGCCCTGGCGGGGCTGCTGTACTCGCTGAACCTCACCGGCCACCTCTACACCGACGACGAAGAGAGCTACCTCTACCAGGCATGGCGCATCAGCCTGGGCGAGTTGCCCTACCGCGACTTCCTCACGCCCCAGTTGCCGGGCTTCCTCAGCCTCGGCGGCCTGGTGATGCGGCTGGCGGGGCCGAGTCTGCTTGCCCCGCGCCTGCTGGCCGTCGCCATGACCCTGCTGGCCGGTTGGTTCGTCTACCGCATGGGGCGACGCCTGTACGCTCCCTGGGTGGGCGTCGCCGCGCTGACCCTGTTCCTCGCCTATCCCCGTGTCGTGGACATGGCGCGCCTGTATCGCCCCGAAGCCTTCATGCTGGCGATGCAGACGGCCGGCCTGTACGCTTTCATCGTCGCCTATGACCGCCGCAGCCGCTGGGGGTTAGCGGGGGCGGGCGTCGTGCTGGGGCTGGCCGTGCTGATGAAGCTCTTCGGCGCGCTGACCTTGTTGGGAGTGTTCTTCTTCCTCGCCTACGAGGGGGCGCGTCGCTTCCGCCCCTGGCGCGCCGTCATCGTGGACGGCGCGGTGGTCGGTGGCGCGGCGGCGGCGACTGTGCTGGGCGTCATGGGCGCGGCCATGCTCATCGCGCCCGAAACCTACGCCGCCGTCCTGGGCCACCACCTCATGCAGGGCACGGGCCTGAACCACTGGGAGACCGCCCAGAAAGGGCTAGAGTTCCTGGTCGGCTACTTCAACGAATACACCACCGTCCTGGTGCTGGCGCTGGTGGGCGCGGCCCTGACCCTTCGCGAGCGCAGCCTGCGCGCCGCGCTGACCTGGCAGCTACCGACGGCTTTCGCCTTCGTCTTCCTCAGCCGCGAGTTGTTTCTGCGCCACACCGTCTACCTGGCCCCCGCCGTGTGCCTGCTGGCGGCGGGCCTCCTCGAACCTCTGTTTGACGTGGCCCGCGTCGGGCGCTGGGGGCGTGTCATCGCCGTCGCCGTGACGGTCGCCGTGATGGCCCCCTGGCTGCGCGACAGCTACGACGACAACAGGGGTATCGACGACACCAGCTGGCGGCTGATGGCCTACCTCGACGCCGTCGTGCCGCCCGGCGCTCCCCTGGCCGCCGACAACTCTGGCGTCAACTTCTACATCCAGCGCCCCACCACGCCCAGCGCCGCTTCCCTGTCGAAGGGCGCGACGGAGAGCGGTCAGATCACGGCGGCGCGCCTCGTGCCGGAGCTGGAGCGTCAGGGCGTCGACTGGATTCTGATGGCGACGGACGGCCCCGGCCAGACCTTCCAGAAGCTACACGACCGCGACACGTTCCTGCGCTATGTGGAGGAGCGGTTCGAGGCGGTTGCCGTGTTGGCGCGCGAGAGGCAGCTTCACACCCTGTATCGACGCAAGGGCGCGACGGCCACTCCGCCCGCCGTCGCGGTTGGGCCGCTGACGGCAACCCCGCTCGACACGCCCTCGGCCCGGCCCGGCGAGACGGTCCTGATTCCCCTCGCCCTCGTGGCCGCCGCCAGGCCTGACCCCGACCTGAGCGCGCGCCTGGTGGCGCTGGATGGACAGGGCCGCCTTGTGGCGGAGACGCCTGTCGATCTCAACACCCTGGGCGTGCATCGGCTCAAGGACTGGACGCCCGGCGAGACGGTTATCGGCCGCCTGGCGCTGCCACTGCCCGCCGCCACGCCCGGCGGCGAGCTAACGCTGTGGCTGGAGGTGCGCGGCAAGGGCGGGCAGGCGCTGGGACAGGCGCCCATCGGCACGCTGCGCGTTGGACAGAATGAGGCGAATCGGGGACAATAGAGAGTGCGATTGCTCGAGACCGCCTGGACTCTACTGAGATATTGATGACTGTGGCAACTGTTCCCCAACTAACCCCCCGCCGAGGGCGTGTCCTCGACATCGCCCTGGCGCTGCTCGTTTTCGTGGTGGCCCTCGTGCCGCGCGTGCAGGCGGCCCAGAGCTACGACACGCCCATTCAGAGCGAGGAGCGGCTGTACGACCGCTACGCCTGGCCCTGGTCGCAGGGTGAGGGGGCGGAGCCGCGCGAGAAAGCCTTCCCCTGGCATCCCCTCGGCTCGTTCACTCACCGCCCGCCCTTGTACGTCCTGTTCATGGGGACGATCTACTACTTCGAGGGCCGCGATTTCGAGGCGGTGCGCATGGCGCAGGCCGTCGTCGGCGCGCTCATCGCCGCGCTAACCTTCGTGATGGGGCGTCAGTTCGCCAATCGCTGGGTGGGCCTGGCCGCCGCTATCATCGTCGCCCAGTACTCGTTCCTGATCGAGTTCGTCACGCGGCTGATGTCGGAGACGTTGTTCGTCTTCCTGATGATGGCCGCGCTGGCCCTGCTGTTGTGGGCGCG
>CAZJJF010000079.1:0-2218 GCA_964546245.1 uncultured Anaerolineales bacterium | reverse complement strand
AACGGCCGGCTGTGGCTGCTGTTCGCGGCCAGCGTGGTCCTCGGCCTGGCGAATCTCACCCGCCCGGTGCTGTTGCTGCCCTTCCTGCTCTTCCTGGTCATCTGGCTGTGGTTTATCCCCGGCTTCCGCCGCCGCCCCCTCGCGGCGCTCGTGGTGCTGGGCCTCGGCCTGCTGCTAACCATCGGGCCGGTGGTGGTGCGCAACTACCAGTTCCACGGCAAGCTTGTCCTCATCTCCTCCAATAGCGGC
The DNA here is from genome assembly GCA_964546245.1 of uncultured Anaerolineales bacterium. GTDB lineage: Bacteria > Chloroflexota > Anaerolineae > Epilineales > JAHCIE01 > JAHCIE01. Next base: position 1,969 of record CAZJJF010000079.1, on the reverse strand, counting down.
TTTACCTTCTATCACGGCATCGACCGCACCGACGGTCTGACCGACCCCGCCTTCCTGCGCAGCAAGGAGGAGATTCAAGACCTGGGGCTGGGCGAACTGGAAGAGCAGGCGCTCTTCCGCCAGATCGCCATCCAGTACCTGCAACGCTACCCCCAGGACATCCCGCGCATCCTGTCGACCCAGGTCGAAGAGTTCACGGCGGCCCTCCAGGGCTACAAGGTGTCTGACGTGGTGATGCCCACGCCCGAAGACCCCATCCTGTGGCCGCTGCTGGGTTGGGGAACCCTGCTCAGCCTGCTGCTGTTTCCCCGCCGCGTCTTTCACGCCCGCTCGTTATTGTACCTGACCATCCTGGCCCAGGTCCTCATGGGCCTCGTCTTCCACATGGAAGTACGCTATCGGCTGCCCCTCGTGCCGCTGATGGCCTTGCTGACATGCTGGGTGGCCTGGGAGAGCCTGGCGTGGCTCATCGCGCGCCTGACCGCTACTGCCCCCTCACAGCCCAATCCGGCCAAGCCGCTCGCTGAATAGGGCGGCTGTTTTACCACGCGCCGCATTTCGCCGCAAAATACAGTCTACAAGGCCTTGACAAGCAAGCGGGGCTGCTATACAATGGGATGAAAGTGCTTTCATAAAACCACTTTCAGTCTTTGCAGAGCCGCAGGCTGCCAGCCCACCGAGGACCAGGGATGCCCGAAGTCACGGTCTACGATGTCGCTGAGAAGGCGGGGGTGAGTATCGCCACCGTGTCGCGGGTTCTCAACACGCCCGACAAGGTGAACGCTCACACGCGCCAGCGCGTCATCGCCGCCATCGACGCCCTCGGCTTCGTGCCCCGCGCCGATGCCACCGCACGGGCGCGCAAGACCAACGGCCGCATCGGTGTCCTGGCCCCCTTCTTCACCTATCCCTCGTTCGTGGAACGGCTGCGCGGCGTCGCGGGCACACTGGCCGGTTCCAACTATGAGATGGTCATCTACGCTGTCGATACCGCCGTCCAGCGCGATGCGTACCTGACAAGCCTGCTCCTCACCCGCCGCGTCGATGGCCTGATCATTATGGCCCTGCCCTTCGACGAAGACATGGCCCGCCGCCTCCTCGACGCCCGCATCGAGACCGTCCTGGTCGAGTTCACCCACCCAAGTTTCAGCAGCATCGAAATCGACGACGCGCTGGGTGGCTGCATGGCCGCCCAGTACCTCGTGCGGCGCGGGCGGACGCGCTGTGCCTATATCGGCGACAGCGACCTGCCCGACTACGCCATTCATACCAGCGATAGGCGTCTCGCGGGCTACCGTCAGGCCCTGGCCGACGCCGGGCTACCCCTGCGGCCGGAATACGTCGCGCTGACTCCCCACGGCCTGGAAACGGCGCGCCAGAAGGCGCGCCAGCTGCTCGATCTGCCCCAGCCGCCGGATGCCATCTTCGCCGCCAGTGATACCCAGGCCATCGGTATCTTGAGGGCGGTTCGGGAACGTGGCCTGGCGGCCTCGAAGGCGGTTGCCGTGGTGGGCTTCGACGACCTGGAGGTCGCGGAGTATATTGGCCTGACCACCATTCGACAACCGCTCCAAGAGTCGGGGCGGGTGGCCGTGGAGCTGCTTCACAGCCGCCTGAGCGATGTTTCGCGCCCTATCCAACACGTGCGTCTACCTTTGAGCCTCGTGGAGCGAGAGACCGCCTGATAAGGGGGTGATGTATGACTTAGTGTGTTCGACATCCTGGGCGCGGCGAAGTCGTATCCGCCGTTCCGAGTAGCCATCTACCGTCACTGGAAGATTCTCCAAGGAGGAGATCAATGCCTCGTCGTATGCTGTGGATTGTATTGCTAGCCATTGCCGCCTTGGCGGTGGTACTGAGCGCGTGTAGCCCGGCCGCCCAGCAGGCCGCTCAGCCGGCCGCCCCGACCGCGGCGCCCGCCGCGCCTAAGGCGGCTGCGCCCACCGAGGCGCCCAAAGCCGCGGCCCCA
>CAZJJF010000078.1:0-12884 GCA_964546245.1 uncultured Anaerolineales bacterium | reverse complement strand
CGATACAGCGGGTGGGGGAAGGCGGTCATGACTTGAGTCCGGTGAGGGCGATGCCACGGATGATCTGGCGTTGGAAGAGGAAGAAGACGATCAGGAGCGGGACGGTTGCCAGGGTGGCGCCGGTCATGATGAGATGCCAGTCGGAGCCAGCCTCGCCCGAGAAGAAGGACAGGCCGACGGGCAGCGTCATCATGTCGCGCCTGGACGTGACGATCAGCGGCCAGAGGAAGGCATTCCAGTTGCCCAGGAAGTTGAAGATGCACAGGGCGGCGATGGCCGGTTTCACCAGGGGCACGGCGATGCGCCAGAAGAGGCCGAACTCTGACAGACCATCGATACGCGCCGCGTCCAGAAGCTCGTTGGGCACACCCTGCATAAACTGGCGCATCAGGAACACACCGGTGGCGGTGATGATGCCGGGGAAGGCTAGCCCCCAGTAGGAGTCAGCCCAGCCCCACTGGGTTGCCAGCGTGTACCAGGGAATGACCAGCATCTCGGTGGGAACCATGAGGGTGCTGAGGATGAGGACAAAGATGACGTTCTTGAATGGAAACTCGAACTTGGCGAAGACGTAACCGGCCAGGGTATCGAAGAACGCGACGGAGACGGTGCTGATGGTAGCCACGATCAGGCTGTTAAGATACCAGCGTGGGAATAGGGTGCGCGTCAACACCTGGGAGTAGTTGTCCAGGGTAGGGTTGGCGGGGAAGAAGTTCGGCTTGAAGATTTCAGCCGCTGGCTTCAGCGAGGTGCTGATCATCCAGATGAAGGGCGTGACCATGACGATGCCGCCCAGGATGAGCAGGGCATAGGCCAGGGCGGTGAGCCAGGGCACGCGCGCGCGGGTGCGGCCGCTGGTCCGTGCGCCGGGCGCGGGGTGGGCATCAAGGTTGGGGGCGACTGCCATGCCGGCTCCTCGTCTCAGTAATCAAAGCGTCGCTGCAGGAAGCGCAACTGGAAAATCGTAATGGCGAGAATGATGATAAACAGCGCCACTGACAGCGCGGAGGCATAGCCCATATTGAGGCTGCCGAAGCCTTCGCGGTAGACCCGCAGCACTACCGTGGTGGTACTGTTCAACGGGCCGCCATCTCCCTGGCGCGTCATGTTGAGCACCTCGGTGAACATGCGCAGGAAGGCGATGGTTTGCAGGACGGCCAGGTAGACAATGGTCGAGTTGAGGAGGGGCAGGGTGATGTGGCGGAAGATTGGCCAGTGCCCCGCGCCGTCCACCCGGGCTGCATCGTAGTAAACGTCGGGAATCTGTTGCAGGCCCGCCAGGAAGATGATGATGGTGAAACCCAGACCCTGCCAGATGACAACGGCGACGATAGACAGCAGGGCCTGATTGGGGTCGAAGAGAAAACGCTGCGTTGGCAGGTGAAACGCACTGAGCAGCAGATTGACCGCCCCAAAGTCGGGCTGGTACAACCAGCGCCATACCCAGGCGACGGCGACCGCTGACGTGACGAAGGGGATGAAGTAGAGCATGCGGAACACGCTGACAAACCGGTAGATAGCATTCAGCAGCAGGGCAAAGGCCAGGCCCAACGCGAGCTGAATCGGCACACCCAGCAGGACGTACTTCAGCGTATTCTCAAACGCCTTGCGCGTCACCGAGTTGGGGGTGAGAAGCTCCTGCCACAGCTTCTGGTAATTAGCCAGGCCGACGAAAGGGCGCTGGTCGGAGAGGGGATTCCAGGTGTGCAGGCTGATATTGAAGGCGGAAAGGGTTGGGTAGATGCGAATGACCAGGAAGAACAGCAGGGGAATAAAGAGAAAGGCATAGGCCCAGAGGATACGCCGCTGCCTCAGGTTCAACCTTCGCTGCCGGGTCGCTGTCGCCGTCTTGGTTGCCGTGGTCACTGTCACCTCGTCCGGGAGCGGAGTGCGCCGCTGAGTGAGGAGGGCGCAGCGCGCTACGCCCTCCTCACAACGTCCCTACTTCACTTTGGCCCAAAACTCATCATACAGCGCCTGGTCCTTCTGAACGGCATCGGCGAGCGTCTTGCAAGGGTCGGCCCCCTGGAGGCGGACGGCGTCGAAGGCGTCAATCAGGTTCTGGCGCTGCTTCGCCTCGTCGACGAAGAAGGTTGCATGGGAGTAGGGCAGGCTCTGGGCGAAGGCGCCGAGCTTGGGATCCTTGAGCAACTTCTCGTCGTTGGCCGCGCTTAGCTGGGCCGGTAGCTCGCCCGTCTTCTCCACCCACAGCTTACCCGCCTCGGGCGTGGTGATGAACTTGAGGAACTTGGTGGCGGCTTCCATGCGCTTGGGGTCAGCGGCCGCCTTCTTGGTCAGGCCATGAGTCCAGTACGAGCCGAAGTTGGCCTGGACACCGTTGCGCGTCGGCAGCGGGGCGACGCCGAAGTTGAGGCCGGTCGCCTTAGCCAGCGCGCCCAGGCGGAAGGAGCCGTCGATGTGCATGGCTGCCTTGCCGTTGGTAAAAGCTGTGGTCGCGCCGTCGAACAGATCGTTGCTGCCTGTCTTATACTTGGTCTCGAAGTCTAGCAGCCACTTCCACGGTTCGCACGCCTGGGCCGAGCCGTAGTTGAGCTTCTTGTTGTCAGCGCTGAAAGGCTCGACGCCCCACTGGCGCGTCAGCACCTCGCGGAACCACTGATGCGCCTGGCCGGTCATCTCGACCGGGAAGCCCTGCTGCGTGATCTTGTCACCATCGCGCTTGGTGAGCTTCTGGGCCATCTGGGCAAACTCCTCGACCGTCGCGGGCGCCTTCTCTGGGTCCAGGCCAGCATCCTTGAACATGTCCTTGTTCCAGAACAGGGCCAGGGTGCGCACGGCGGTCGGGATGGTCCAATACTTGCCCTGGAACTTGCCCGCCTGGACCATGGGCGAGAAGTCCTTCTCGATCTGAGCGGGCGGGAAGGAGGCTTCGGGTAGCGGGACCAGGTAGCCGGACTCGACCCACTTGGGCAGCCAGCCGTAGAACAGAGTCGCTACGTCGGGGCCGACACCAGCCGGAGCCGAGGCGGCGATCTTATCCTGGAAGTTATCGTAGGGGATGTCCGAGTTATGGACAACCTTGATGCCAGGGTTGGCGGCCTCAAACTGCTTGATCAGCTCGTTCATGGCCTCGATGCGGGCAGGGAAGTTGTACTGCCAGTACTCAATGGTGATCGGCTCGCCGCTGGCGGGCGCTGCCGCCTTGGGCGCTTCGGCCGCCTTGGGCGCTTCGGTCGCCTTGGGCGCTTCGGCTGCTTTGGCTGCCGTGGTGGGTGCGGCAGCCGCGGGGGCAGTCGTTGGCGCCGCCGCCGCGCCGCTGGGGGCGGGGGCGCTGGTGGACGCGGCGCCACCACAGGCGGCGACCAGGGCCACGATGAGGGCTAGTAGCAGACCAGTCAAGACTCTCACACGGGGCATGGGTTTCTCCCTCCTTCAATAGGGGCTGGTGAGATGGGCGATTAGCCGTCAGTCGAGCTTGAGCAGACGGCGAGCATTGCCGCTAAAGATAAGCTCCAGCGTCGTGTGGGGTACGTTGAGATCACGTAGATCGCGCAGCTGATCCTGGAGGTAGCGAACGGCGAATCCGCGCGGGAACCAGCTTGAGTCGGTGCCGAAGATGATGCGTGTTGGCCCGATGGTCTCCAGGTACTTGCGGAACAGCCCCTGGACGGTGACATCGCCCCATACCCAGCGAACCCACTGATTGGAGCCAGAGGTGTCGATATGGACGTTGGCGCAAGCCCAGCACAACATCAGCATGTCGGTGATATAACCGCAACCGAAGTGGGGGACGACGAAGTTGACGTCCGGAAAGGCCTTGGCGACGTCGTGGAGGATGAGGGGGTTGATGTTGACGTGATTGGCGATGCCGCCCCCGCTGCCCTGGATGCCGAAATGAATCAGGACGGGGACGTTGTAGGCAGCGCACACCTCCCACAGAGGGTAGGCGGCCTTGTCGGTGATGGGGCGGTCGAGATTAGGGCCGAGGGTCTTGTAGCCCCGAAAGCCATAGTCTTTGATGCAGCGTTCCATCTCGTCGGCGGCGTCGGGGCTGAAGGGGTCGTGGTGGGCGAAGCCGACGAAATGGTCGGGGTACATGGCGCACGTTTGAGCCAGCGCCGCGTTCCCACCGCCGGTAACCCACACGATTCTGTCGATGCCGTACTTGTCCAGTTCAGCCTTCCAGCGCCGGGCCTGCTCTTCGGGGGTGTGTCTTTCAGTTTCAGGGGCGGGGAAATCCCAGGCCAGTCGCCACTCGCGATTGTAGTGGGCGGCCTGCTCGCGTTGGAGCTGGAAGCGACGCTCGCCGACCTCGGCGACCAGACGCTGGCGGTGGGCCTCGAACATAGGCTCGTAGACGGGGAAGTGGGAGTGAAAATCGATGACGGTCAGGTCTTGATAAGCCATAGCGCCTCATGGGGTGTTTTGCTGATTATAGGCTCCCCTGGCGCGTGGTGTCAATGTTGCGCTCGCCTCGACCAGCCCGGTCACGGGGAAGGCAACGCTGGTTACTGCGTCTACGCGCTCAGCCGGTTGACGCCGTCGAAACCGGCGACCTTGTAGCACTCGGCCAGTGTGGGATAGTTGAAGACGGTGTTGACGAAGTAGTCGATGGGGCCGTTGAAGGCGAGGACGGCCTGGCCGATGTGAATCAGCTCGCTCGCGCCTTCGCCGATGATGTGGACGCCTAACAGCCGCCGCGTTTCCAGGTGAAAGACAAGCTTGAGGAGGCCGGTTGTGTCGCCGATGATCTGGCCGCGCGCGATCTCCCGATACCAGGCCTTGCCGACCTCGTAGGGGACATCCTGTCTGGTGAGTTCCTCCTCGTTTTGGCCGACGGTCGAGATCTCGGGGATGGTGTAGATGCCGTAGGGGTAGAGGGCCGGCAGGCTGCTCGTCTCCAGGCCGAAGGCGTGGGCGGCGGCCAGACGGCCCTGTTCCATACTCGTGGAGGCCAGGCTGGGGAAGCCGATGACGTCGCCCACGGCGTAGATATGCGGCACGGCTGTCTGATAGGAGTCGTTGACGGCGATGCGCCCCCGGTCATCAGCCTGGACGCCGACGGCGTTCAGGTTGAGGTTGTCGGTGGCTCCCGTGCGGCCAATGCTGTAGAGAGCCTTTTCGGCGATGATCTGCTTGCCACTCTTCAGCGCGAGTTTGACGCGGTCGCCGCGGTCATCGCGGCTGGGTTCGATGGACTGCACATCCTCGCCGAGGCGCAGGGTGACGCGGTTCTCGCGCAGGTGGTAGGCGAGGGTATCCATGATTTCGCTGTCGACAAAGGGCAGCAGGCGATCGCGCTTGTCGATGAGCGTGACCTTGACGCCCAGCGCGGCGAAGATGCTGGCGTACTCCAGGCCGATGACGCCTGCGCCCACCACGGCCAGGCTACGCGGCAGACAGTCCAGGTGGAGAATATCGTCGCTGATGAAGATGCGCTGCCCATCGAAGGGGATGTGGGGGTCTTGCGTGGCCGTAGTGCCGACGGCGATGACGGCGGTGGCGGTCGTCACGTCGCGGTAGCCGCCGCTAGTGTAGCGCAGGCGAATCGTGTGGGTGTCGATGAAGGTCGCCTCGGCGGAGATGACCTCGACCCGATTGCGCATGAGCTGCGAGCGTGTCACTTCAATCTCGTGACTCATCACGAAATTGGTGCGCAGGAGCAGGTCGGACATGGTGATGTTCTGCTTGACCGTGTACGACGCGCCGTAGATGCCGCGCTCGCGGTAGCCGGTCAGGTAGAGGGCCGCCTCGCGCAGCGTCTTACTGGGGATGGTGCCGGTGTTGATCCATACGCCACCAACGACCGCCTTGCGCTCGACGATGGCGACGCGCTTATCGAGCTTGGCGGCCTGGATGGCGGCGCGCTGCCCGGCGGGGCCGGAACCGATCACCAACAGGTCATAATCGTAGGTGTCTGGCACGTTGTCCCCCGCTTTCAGTGTGGGCCAATAATAGCACAATCCGGCGCCCATGCGCCGCGCCTAGCCATCAGAGCGGGCATCCGCCCTTGACGGAGTCGGGGCTGGGAAGATGAAGGAGGCGCGCAAGGGTGCCGCCCAGAACCTTGTCGCGGTCGCTAGGTGGCCAATGGGCGACTATATCAGCGATGGCGCCAGGTGCGCCCCCGCCCCAGGCAAGGTGGTCGGGGCCGAAGGTGTCAACGACGAGGCGCAGCAGAGGCCGGAGGTCTTGCCCCTCCGAGGCGGCCGTAATGTGCTCGAGTCCCGATAGCTTCATGATGACGTTGTCGAGGCGGGCAAGGGTCAGGACGTGGGCGTATTCGACGGCGGTGCCCATGTGCGGTTCGGCCAGATGGTCGATGAGCACGGGGGTGTCCGGATAGGCGTGAATCACTTCCGCCACCTGGGCCGCGTAGTCAGGGCCGATGTGCAACTCCACGATAAGCCCCATTTTGGCCGCCCGGTCCCACAGTCGTCTGACACCCGGATCGGTGAAGTGGTTGAGGTAGGTCGTCTTGCCGCGATGGGCGTGGAAGCGGACGGCCATGATACGCGGCTCGCGCTGTACCAGCGCTTCTAGCTTGTTGGCGGCGTCGGGGTCGGTTGGGTAGAACAGGGCCGCGCCCCTGAGTCTCTCCGGCGCGCGCGCCAGGCAGTCGAGGAGGAGGCGATGGTCGTCGCCGTAAGGCTCCGGCTGGACGAGGACGGCGCCGTCAATCCCCTCTTGCTGCATGCGGTCCAGGTAGTCTGTCAGCGGGTCGGCCCGCAGCATCGATGCGTCCGGGACATAGGTGGCTCTGGCATGTGTCGGGTAGCGCGTCATGTCGCGGGCGAACATGTGGGCGTTCCACTCGATGACCATGTTGCCTCACTCGAACCAGGTCGTGCCGGGCCATTGGTGCTGGCGAGCCACGGCCTCGTCCAGGTCCAGGCCGATGCCGGGGCGGTCGCTGAGCGTGATGTAGCCGTCGCGGATGATGTCCTCTTTCTCCTTGATGATCGTTGTCCAGTAGTCGCGGTGCAGCCAGTGGAACTCCAGGGCCAGGAAGTTGGGGACACTGGCGCAGACGTGGGCCGAGGCCAGCGTGCCGATGGGCGAGGCGACGTTATGGGGCGCGAAGGGGATGTAGTACAGCTCAGCCAGGTTGGCGATCTTGCGGCACTCCGACAGCCCGCCGCACTTGGGGATGTCGGGCATGATGACGCTGACGGCCTGCTGCGTGATTAGCTCGCAGAATCCGTGCCGCAGGTAGAGGTTCTCACCAGCACAGATGGGGGTCGTGGTGCTGCGCTTGACTTCGCGCATGGCGGCGATGTTCTCAGGCGGCACAGGCTCTTCCAGCCACATGAGGCGGAACGGCTCCAGGTCGCGAGCCAGCCGAATCGCGCTAGGAACGTCGAGGCGTGTGTGCACGTCGGCGGCGACGGCGATGCCCTTGCCGGCGGCGGTCGTCACCCGCTCCACCAGGTCTACCATCAGGTCGTGCTCGCGCTCACCCGCCGTATAATTGAAGCGGTCGAAGAGGGGATCGTCGCTGCCGACACGCTTGCCGGTGTACGCGCCGACGTCCAGGTCGATCTTGAGGGCAGTGAAGCCGCGCGCCAGAACGCCATCCACGACGCGCCGGATGGTGTCGCGGTCCATATCTGGCTCGACCTGGCAGTCGGCATACATGCGGATCTTGTCGCGAAACTTGCCACCCAACAAGGCGTAGACGGGGACGCCCAGGGCCTTGCCCTTCAAGTCCCACAAGGCGATCTCGATGCCCGTTAGGGCCGTGATGAACGCACCCGCGAAGCCGCCCTCGAACACGTAGCGGCGGCGCAGGTCCTCGAAGATGGCGTCAATCTGGAAGGGATCGCGCCCAATCAAGTCAGGGCGTAACTGGTGGATGAGGGCGATGGCGGCCGTGCCGCCGTGGACGCATTCGCCCAGGCCGGTGATGCCCGCGTCGGTCTCGATCTTGACCCACAGATGCAGACAATGCCCCACGCTGGCCGCCGTCTTGACCGCCGTAATCTTCATGCTGCCCCCCCATCGTGCTGCGCCTTTCGCCACGCCTCGTACTCGGCCCACCCCTCGTCGTTCAGGGGATAGTACTTCAGCAGGCTACCGCCCTCGGCCAGTTTCATGCGGCTGAACACCTCCCAATCCTCGTGCGCCCCACCATGCTCGATGAGCAGGTCGGCCATGTGGCGCGGGACCAGGACGGCCCCGTCGTCGTCGGCGATGACGATGTCGCCTGGCAGGACCAGCACGCCGCCGCAGGCGATGGGCACGTTGTAGGCCCACGGGAACAGGCCCGCCTGCGAGGCGTAGTTGGGCGTGAAGCCGCGGGTCCAGACAGGGACCCCGATCTCCTGCACGTGCGGCCAGTCACGGATGCAGCCATCGACGACTACACCTGCGCCGCCGCGCCCGTGGAAATAGGTCAGGAGCATCTCGCCCATGCAGCCGGTGGTGGGGTCGCCGAAGGCCTGGACGGCGAGCACGTCGCCGGGTTGAACCGTCTCGAAGACGGCCCACAAGGCGCTGACCTTCTCGGTATGCTCCTGGCCCACCCCAGAGACCACGTCCTCGCGCTGAGGCATGAATTGGAGGGTGATGGCGGGGCCGATAATCCTGGCCCCCGGCTGGCGCGGCAGCGGCCCCTGGATGAAGGTGCGGCGCACGCCCATACGGTGGAGAAGGGCGCTGGCCGTGGCGCTGCTGATGGCCCGCATGCGTTCGAGGGTGGCGGTGTCGGGGCGAGTAAAGGCAGGGCCGCTGATGGGCAGGCTATGGGCGATATCGGCCACCGGCAGGATGAGATCGGAAAAGCGCTCAGACGGCGAAGCCATGCTAGAGGTCCTTCCTGGTTGGGGGGCGCGTCCCGTGCTGGCCGTCTGACCGCTGCGCCGTTACGGTGGCGACAGTGCGGTCGCGAGATGCGTGTTGACCGCGCCGAGCGCCCATTCTACAGGCGGCGGCCAAGGCGCGCAAGTCGCTCTGGCCTCCGGAGTCGCCCTTGACACCTGGGATGAACGGCATATAATCCCTGCACCCTACCCGCCCCTGATTTCTGTACCGCGAAAGGAGTGCAGAGATGGACGGAGAAGTCCACAAGAGGAAGCTGGTGATTGGCTCGGTGTGGTTGGCGCTGCTCGCGCTGGTCGCTATCGCCCTGGCCGCGTGCAGCAGCCCAGCTGCCGCGCCAGCGGCGCCAGCCGCGAAGGCAACGGAGGCGCCCGCGCCAGCCGCGGCGGCCAAGGCGACCGAAGCCCCCAAGGCGGCGGCGGCTGCCCCGGCGGCGACGGCGGCCCCGAAGGACCTGCCGAAGGGTGAGGCCGGTAAGCTGACCGTCATTCACCGCACCGAGTATTTCTCCTCGGTCCAGGAGCGCTTTAAGAAGACGGTGGAGGACTTCGCCAAGGCGAAGAACATTCAGCTGGACATCTCGACGGCCAACCCCGAGGTCTTCGGTGACTTCATGGCGAAGATGCAGGCGTCGGTGCAGGCGGGCAACGCGCCGGACCTGGGCTACCACACCCTGAGTATCCCGCAGATGCACTTCCTGGACATCGTGGAGGATGTTTCGGACGTGGTGGCCGAGGCAGAGAAGCGCTACGGCACGGTACTGCCGGCCACGGCCGAGAAGAACGCTAAGTTCGACGGCAAGTGGTACGCGGTCCCCTACATCAGTAACTCAGGCTCGTGGTTCATTCGCAAGGATCTGCTGGACGCCAAGGGTATCCCCCTGAGTCAGTTGGATACGTGGGAAGGTCGGCGCGACGCGGCCCTGGCTATCTCTGACCCAAGCAAGGAGATTTGGGGCTGGGGCGCTACCGTGAACAAGAGCGGTGACGGCCATGGCCTCATCATGGACGCCATCCAGGCCTTCGGCGGTTCCATCACCGACGCCGGCGGCAAGAAGGTAACCTTCAATTCGCCTGAGACGGTGGCGGCAGTGAAGTTCCTGGCCGACATCTACACCAACCCCAAGTACAAGCCCATGCTACCGCCGGGGATCGAGAGCTGGACGGATACGAGCAACAACGAGGCGTATCTGGCGGGCAAGGTCGGCATGACGCAGAACGCCTTCAGCGTCTATGCCCAGATGAAGCGCGACAAGAACCCGCTGTTGGAAAAGACCGCCGTTGCCAGCAAGCCCAAGACTAAGGACGGCAAAGTCCTGGAGGCCGGGGCCAACGGCTGGCTCACCATCTTCAAGGGTGCGAAGAACAAGGAAGCCGCCAAGGCGCTGATGCTAGAGTTGCTGGACCCGAAGAACTTCGACCCGATGGTTAAGGAGGGCGGCGGCCTGTTCCTGCCGGCCTACAAGAACCTTTGGACTGACGACATGATGAAGACCGACCCGGCTTTCGCAGGCCTGAAGTCGATCATCTTCAATCCTGATCCCTACTACGGTACATCGCATCCGGCGCCGCCGAGCGCCGTCCACGACCAGGTACTATCGACGGCCATTCCAAGCCAGATGATGTCGAACGTTATCTCCGGCAAGATGACGGCTGAGGAAGCGGTCAAGGATGCCCACGGCCGCATCGTGCAACTCTTCGAGGAGGCTGGGATCAAGCAGTAAGGCCTGGCCGTCTCTGCGCCGCGCGCCGCTCAGCTGGGCCAGGCGTGCGGCGCAGGGACGCAGCATCCGTAAGCAGACTCTCAATAGGGAGAGGGATATGGCTAACGAAGTGGCTGGCAATTCGACGGCGCCACTGCTAGCGAGGGGCAGCGACAGACGATCTCGCCGCCTGAGGCTGGCGTTGGGCCGGGACTGGAAAGTCGCGCTGCTGTTCGTGCTGCCGCTGGTCGTGCTAATGGTGGGCCTGATTTTGTGGCCGTTCATTAACGCTATTCTGATGAGCTTCACCGTCCGCTCGGCTGTGACGCGCTCGGATGTGTTCGTTGGGCTGGACAACTACATTCGCCTGTTCCGCGACGCCGACTTCCTGGACGCTGTTAACAACACGATCAAGTTCACGGTCATTTCTGTTGCGGCCAAGCTGGTTGTTGGGATGATTATTGCCCTGACCCTGAACAGCAGCCGCCTGCCCTTCCGCCATGTCTTGACGGGCCTCATCCTGCTGCCGTGGATCGTGCCTGAGGTGGTCACAGCCATGGCATGGCGCAGCATCTACGATCCGATCTTCGGTGGCCTGAACCCCATTCTGCAAGGGTTAGGGTTGATTGACCGCCGCGTGGGTTGGCTGTCCGAGTCAGCCCTGGCCATGCCGAGCGTCATCGCCGTCAATGTGTGGAAGGGCATCCCCTTCTTCACGATGCTGCTGCTGGCCGGCCTGAAGGCGATTGACAAGGAGCAATACGAGGCGGCCGAGGTGGACGGGGCGACGACGCTTGATCGCTTCCGCCACGTCACGCTGCCGGGGCTGCGCTACGTCATCGCTGTCACCGTCTTGCTGTCAACCATCTCGACCTTCAACACCTTTGGCCTGGTGTACCTGATGACAGGCGGTGGGCCGGGCGGGGCGACGCGGCTCTTCTCGGTTCTTGCCTACGAGCGGGCCATCATCGGCCTGCGCTTCGGCCCCGGCGCCGCCGTGGCGCTGAGCATGGCCCCCTTCCTGGCGGTCTTCATTCTGGTATTGGCGCGTTTCATGCGCCAGGACCTGCGGCGTGACGCAGAGGACTCGCGGTTCGATCGCGCCCTGGCCGTCGTCGGGCGATTCATGGAATGGCTGGTGGACCTGCTGCTGCTACCCCTCCAGGCCATTGCCCTGGGCCTCCAAACGGTATGGCGTCTCGTGACTGCCCCGTTTCGCGCCCGCCGCCCCGCTGAGCTGCGTGACCGGCCTTTGCTCTCGATGCGCACGCGGCAGCGCCTCGACGTTGTCACGCGCTGGCTGCTGATTATTCCCGTGCTCGTGTTCGTGCTGTTTCCCTTTTACTGGATCGTGATCACGGCGTTTAAGACCGATCTCCAGATTCAGCAGCGCATCTCTATCTTCTGGCCGGAGCCGTGGACGCTCGAGCAGTTCAAGAGCCTGCTGTGGAACACCGCTTACCCGACGTGGTTCAGGAACACCACCATTGTCGCGAGTATCAGCACCGTGTTGGCGGTGTCCCTATCCTCCCTGGCGGGCTATGCCCTGGCGCGGCTCAAGTTTGTGGGCGCGGGGACGATTACGACCGCCCTGCTGATTACGTACCTGCTGCCCGGCTCGCTGCTGTTCATCCCGCTGTATCGCATCCTGACCCAGATGGGTATCATCAACACCCACATGGCGCTCATCATGACATACCCCACTTTCCTGATGCCCTTTGCTACCTGGGTGATGATGGGCTATTTCCGGTCCATTCCGGAAGACCTGGAGGACGCCGCCATGATCGACGGCGCGAATCGTCTTCAGGCGTTCCTGCGCATTACCCTGCCCCTGGCCGCACCTGCGCTATTGGCGGTGACCCTCTTCTCCTTTACCAACGCCTGGAATGAGTTCCTGTTCGCCTTCGTATTCATCACCAGCGAGAGCCTCAAGACCCTGCCTGTCGGCCTGCAACTGCTCGTCTTTGGCGACATCTACCCGTGGGGGATGATGATGGGTGCGGCGCTCCTGATGGCCATCCCCGTCGTCGTCCTGTATACCTATGCCCAGAAGTACATGGTCGAGGGGCTGACGGCGGGCAGTGTGAAGGGGTAAGCCGCGGGGCCTGGGTAGCCCATTCGGGGGCCGAGGCGAGGATTATCAAACCGGTCTGGGGTGGGTAAGACCGGGCCGCCCGGTGCGTCCCAAGAGAGTAAGTCACGCCGGCCCCCTACTCTGGAGCAACGTGATGTAGATTTGACCTGCCCGGGCGAGCGACCTATAATTGTGCGTCGCAGGTTCGCCTGAGGACGCATTTTTTGTCGCCTATCGACGCCGTGGCGCGCCGAATCTGTGTGTCACAAGCGATCATGGATAGATAAGGAGAGCGGCGTTGCCGACGATTAATCAGTTGGTCCGCAA
>CAZJJF010000077.1:0-12981 GCA_964546245.1 uncultured Anaerolineales bacterium | reverse complement strand
CGGCCGACGTCGCGGCCACCTGGGTGGAGGGCGACATGCGGGACTTACCGTGGGTCGCCGCCTTCGATGCCTGCATCAACCTGACCACGGCCTTCGGCTACTTCGCCACCGACGAGGAGAACGAGGCGGTATTGCGCCAGGTCGCAAAGGCCCTCAAACCGGGCGGCCAGTTCCTGATTGAGACGATGCACCGCGATTACATCGCCCGCGAGTACCAGCAGCACGACTGGTACGAAACTGACGATGAGACCCTGGTATGGGCGCTACGCCTCTTCGACGCCGTCAAGGGGCGCACGACAGTGGTGGAGCGGTATCGAACGGCAGCGGGGGAAGAGGGCGAACGCTATCACAACATCCGCGTCTATACGGCCACTGAGTTGCACGCTATGCTACGGCGCGCCGGTTTGGAGCCGATGGACACCTGGGGCGAGTGGGAGGGCGACGCCTTCAGCTTCGACAGCACGCGGCTGATCGTGCGCGCCGTGAGGGGCTAACGCGCGGCGCTACCCGACCTGCGCCGACGCGAGTACAATTGGCAGAAGGGGTTCGAACGCTCTCGGACCAGGGAATGATGACGGGGAGGCTGACTCATGAACATCGAATTCACTGCGCATATCTGGCAGGAAGGCAATCAGTTCGTCGCTCATGCCATGCCCCTGGATGTCATGAGTGCGGGGCGCACGCCGGACGAGGCCCGGCAAGCCCTAGACGAAGCCGTGCGTCTCTTCCTGATGACAGCCTCAGAAATGCACACTCTCGACGATGTGCTACAAGAAGCGGGATACGAACGGTCAAACGGGGTCTGGGCGGCGCCAACCTGGGTCGCCATTGAACGTCACTCGACTCGCATCAGCGCCTGACGGTGCCTCGCATCATACCGATCCATTGGCGGACCCTGGAGCGAGTCTTTCTGGCGGCAGGCTTCGAGTTTGCCCGCCAGGAAGGCAGTCATGGAGCCTCTACCAAACCCGGCCTGTCTCGCCCCATTGTGATACCTACCTACGACGAAGTTCCCGTCTCTATTATCAGGAACAACCTTAAGACTGCCAGTATCTCTCGCGACGAGTACTTCCGTCTCCTCAAAGAGTCTTGAGGGGCCGAGGCACGCCTCACGCCCCCGACAGGGTAGCCACTGATCGCAGATGCGTCTCTGCCTTGACCCGCACCCGGTTGAGGTGATCGCGCATCGCCCGGCGCGCCGCCACGCTGTCGCGGGCCTCGATGGCAGCCAGCAGGGTGCGCTGGCCGGGCAGCACCTGCGGGTCGCTCGTGCTGGCATAGCGCATCTCGCGTAGCAGGTGAGCAACGCTGTCTACAAGATGAACCAGGACATCGTTGCCTGTCGCCAGGACGACCTGGCGATGAAACTCGGTGTCGGCCAGCATCAGCCCATCGCGGTCCCGCCGCGCGACGGCCGTCTCGATGGCCTCTACCCAGCGCCGTAACGCTGCTACATCTTGGGGGGTTGCCCGCTGTGCGGCGCGCCCGGCGGCTTCGACCTCGATAATCTCCCGCAATTCGAACAGCTTGAGCAGCGTGGCGTGGTCGGTGAAGATGTGGGGGGCGAGCGCCGCGTGGAGAAGCTCATTGCTCGGCGCTTTGATGTACGTACCGCTGCCAGGCCGCGCATCGAGCAGACCGAGGGCCACCAGGCGACCGAGGGCGGCGCGAATCGAGGTGCGGCTGACCCCTAGCTGCTCCGCCAGCTGCCGCTCGCTTGGTAGACGATCCCCTGGCGCGTAGGCTGCGCCGCGTATCATGTCGAGGATTTGAGCCTCGGCGTCGTCGGCAATGCTTGGCCGCGTCGTCACACTCAACATCAGGTCCACCCCCCCGGCCCGGCCGTCGCGAAGCGTGGAGCGATGCGCGGTAGGCTGCGCCCTACGCCGTATCCCGCGCGCTGCCCGCCATCATCAAGCCCAACTCCTCAGCCGTCGCGCTGCGACCGTCAACGATGCCGACGATCTGGCCCTCAAAGATGACGGCGATGCGGTCGGATAGGGCACGAATCTCGTCCAGATCCTCGGAGATTAGCAACGTGGCCGTCCCCAGTGCGCGTTGCTCCAACAGGCGGAGGTGGATGTACTCGCTAGCTCCAATATCGACGCCGCGCGTCGGTTGGGCAGCGACAAGCACCGTCGGCTTGCGATTCAACTCACGGGCCAGGATGAGTTTCTGGATGTTGCCGCCCGACAGATTCTTGACTGGCGTGTCGAGGCTGGGAGTCTTGACGCGAAAGTTCTCGACCAGGCGCGCCGATTCCTTCGCGATGGCGGCGAAATCCATGAAGGTGAAGCGCGAATAGGGCGGCTGGCCGTTGTCCTGAAGGATGAGGTTCTCCGCCACGCTGAACTCTCGCACCACACCCTCGCGCATCCGCTCTTCGGGGATAGCCGCCTGACCCACCGCGATGCGCTCCGAGGGCGTAGCATGGGTGACATCCTGCCCGTTGAGAACGACGCGGCCGCTGGTCACTGGCCGCAGCCCCGTTAGCGCCTCACCCAACTCGCGCTGCCCATTGCCCGACACCCCCGCCAGCCCGACAATCTCGCCGGCGTGGATGGTGAGCGAGATGCCGCGCAAGGCATCCGCGCCGCGATCCCCTCGCACCGTCAGGTCCTCGATGCTCAGCCGCGCCTCGCCCGGCTCAGCGGCGGAATGGCCGTAGGCGAGAATCACCTCGCGCCCGACCATGAGGCGCGCCAGTTCTGCCTTTGACATGTCGGACGTGGGATACGTCCCGACCGAGCGTCCATCGCGCAGGACGGTCACACGCTGGCTGATGGCCAGGACCTCGTGCAGCTTGTGGGAGATGAAGATGAGGGAGTGGCCTTCGCTCGCCATCTGGCGTAGCGTCACGAACAGGTCATCGACCTCCTGGGGGGTCAACACGGCGGTTGGCTCGTCGAGGACCAATAGCTCTGCCCCGCGATAGAGGACCTTCAGAATCTCGACGCGCTGCTGCTGCCCGACGGCCAGTTGCCATACCCGCGCCTCGGGGTCCACGTCCAGCCCGTACTGTTGGGCCAGCTGGCGAATCCGCGCGCTGACCGTGTCCAGTTCGAGAATCGGGCCGCGTGAGGATGGCAGACCCAGGGCGATATTCTCGGCCACGCTGAAGCTGGGAACGAGCTGGAAATGCTGGTGAATCATGCCGATGCCGTGGCGCAACGCATCGGCCGGTGACTTGAACACCACCGGCTGGTCGTTGATGAGAATCTGGCCCTCGTCCGGCTGATACAGGCCGTAGAGGACTTTCATCAACGTGCTCTTGCCCGCGCCATTCTCGCCCAGGAGGGCATGAATCTCGCCGGCGCGGACGTCGAGGTTGACGTGGTCGTTGGCGAGCACGCCGGGGAACTGCTTGGTAATGCCGCGCAGTTCGACGTGCTGGATCGAAGGCGTGTTCATAGGCCATCCATCCAGGGGCGGGGCGCGCCGCGCGGCGCGCCCCCCCCGGTTACCGCGACCGAACCCCGGTCGTGGTGCGGCCGTCCATGAGACCCTGAATCGTCTTCTCGGCGAGGGCCTTCACCTCGTCAGGGAGCTTGAAGGCAGGGTTGAGCGCCATCTTCAACCCGCCATTCTTGAGGGTCAGCGTGAAGACGTTGCCGCCCCGCTTACCCTTGCTAATGTCGTCCATCATGCCTTTGAGGGCGTAGGTCCAGTCGTAGACCTGGCTGGCGACGACCGCATTGGGGGCCAGGGAGCTTTGGTCAACGTCGTTGCCGAACCAGAGCGCGCCCTTGTCTTTGGCGACGCTGACCGCGCCCACCATATTCTGCGACGTACCGGCCAACACGTCAGCGCCCGACGCGATCTGGGTCTGGGCCGCCTGAGAGGCCAGCGCCACGTCGCTGAACGAGTTCACATACGTGACCTGGGTCTTGGCGTTGGGATTGGTGGCCTTGACACCAGCCACGAAACCGTCGCCCGTCAGCTTGCCGTCGCCCACGGGCAGCGGCCCGATATAGCCGAGGATGCCGCTCTTGGAGAGCTTGGCGCCCATCACACCCTCTACGTAACCGCCCTCATCAGAGGCGACGGTGTAGGCAAAGATGTTCTTGACGCCCTTGTTCTCGAAGGTGTCGACGGCCGTGCCCCAGGCAAAGGACTGATTGGGGAAATCGGGGGCGATGTCGGCCAGGGACGCGCCGTACTGCGAGCCGTGGGCAAGGACGAGGTCGTAGCCCTTCGACGCGTAGTCGCGAATAGCAGCCGCGGCATCGGTCACGTTGCCCATGTTCTCGGTATAGACGAACTCGAACTTGTCCTTGCCCAGCTGGTTCTGCATGTTGACGAGGGCGTCATACATGCTCTGGCTGAAGGACAGGTCGTTGCGCGCGCTCGGCATGATCAAGGCCACACGGAAGGGTTTGCCAGAGCTGGCTGGCGCGGCGGCCTTGTCAGCGGCAGCGGTAGGTGCAGCGGCGGCCGCCTTCGCGGCGGCAGTGGGAGCCGCCGCCGCAACAGTGGGAGCGGCGGCGGCCGCCTTCGGGGCGGCGGTGGGAGCCGCCGGCGCTGCCGCCTGCGAGCAGGCAGCCAGCGATAGCAGGGCTACTACCGCCAACGCCATCACGATATGTCGCACTCTCATCTCTCTCTCCTCCTTGTCATGGTGAAGCTGGTTATCTCAATCTGGATTCGATTACCAGAACCCCGCGTGCGCCTGGCGGGCTTCTTCCGCCAGGGCCGGGCCGTCTACGGCAACCTGCCGCTGGCCGCGCGCGAACACCTCGCGGCACGGCAGCGTGAAGGTCTGGTTCTCAGGGTTGTCGCCAGTCAGCGCCAGCAGGTCTTCCTCGCTCATGGCGAAGACGACCCGCCCCACGCCGCTCCAGTAGATCGCGCCAGCGCACATGGCGCATGGCTCGGTACTGGTGTAGAGCGCGCAGTCGGCCAGGAACGCTGGCTCGTACTGTCGCGATGCCATCCGCATCAGATTCGTCTCGGCGTGACCGGTGCAGTCGTGGTCCGTCGTGACGGTATTCTCCGCCTCCAGCAGGACGTTACCGTCGCGGTCGGCCAGCAGCGCGCCAAAGGGATGGTTGCCATGGGCGCGGGCGCGATAGGCGATAGCTATGGCACGGCGGAGCAACGCCAGGTCAGTGTCGTTCATACAGAGTCCTCTCGCTACTCGCCGCGCTCGAAGGGCTTCGTCAGGGCCGTCGGCTGCGTGATAAGCGAACGCGCGGCGAAAATCAGGGCGACAATGGTCAGAATGTAGGGCAGCATGCCAGCCAGCTCCGGCGACACTGCCACCCCCAGTGTCTGCATCCACAACTGGAGGGCGTTCACCATGCTGAATAGCAGCGCGCCGAGCATGATACGCACCGGCTGCCACGCGCCGAAGTAGACCAGGGCCACGGCGATGAAGCCCAGGCCGCTGGTCAGGTTGGCCTGGAAGACGTTGAGCAGGGCAATGGACAGCGACGCGCCCGCCACGCCCGCCAGCGTACCGGCGACGACCTGGGTCAGGTAGCGCGTCCGTGGCACGCTGATGCCCAGGCTATCGGCGGCGGCGGGCGTCTGGCCGACGGCGCGAATCTTGAGACCGAGGGTCGTGCGGTTCAGAATCCACCACGAGATCGGGACCAGGATAAACGCGCCATAGACCAGCACATTCTGGCTGAAGAGGACGGGGCCGAGGACAGGTAGACTGCTCAGGATGGGGATGTTGAGAGCCGGCAGACCGGTGACAGTCGTCGGTGTACCGACACTCACGCGGAACAGGAGATCGCTCAATCCCAGGCCAAACAGGTAGATGCCGATACCGCTGATGCCCTGGTCGGCCTTGAGCGTCACGTTGATGAAGGCCGTCATCAATCCCATCAGCGCCCCGACGATCATGGCGACGACCAGGCCAACCACCAGGTTCCCGCCGCTGAAGACCACGAAGTAGGCCGCGAAGGCCGTCACCAGCAGAATGCCTTCCAGGCCCAGGTTCAGCACACCGCTCAGCTGGCCGAACATCTCGCCGATGGCGGCGTAGAGGTAGGGCGTGGCGAGCATGATGCCCGACGCGAGGATGCCGATAATGACTTGAGGGGCGAGTAGATCGGTGAGCACTTGGCCCTTCCAGTGGGCGTCTAGCAGCGGGCGGGCTGTCAGGACGCCGCGGATTTCTCGACCGGCGGCGCGGACCGCGTCGCCGCCTCGGCGGTGGGTGGTGAGATGACGCGGCGCGCCGCCTGGCGGCGACTCCACGTCTGAGTCGCGACAACGAAGATGACAATCAAGCCGTTGAGGGTCGCTACGAAGGCCGAGGGAACCTGAACCGAGCGTTGCAGGCTATTGCCGCCGACCAGCAGCGACCCCAGCAGGAACGAGGACGGGATGGTTCCCAGCGGGTGCAGGTTGCCGAACAAAGCAGCGACGATGCCATTGAAGCCCGCGCTGCTGGTGAAGCCGGTCGCGGACCCGTCGGTGAACAGGCGGTGATTGACGCCCAGGATCTCGACCGCGCCGCCCAGCCCTGCCAGCGCGCCACTCAATGTGATGGCCAGCACCTGGTAGCGGTTGACGTTGATGCCCGCGTAGCGCGAGGCAAAGGGATTGAAGCCCACGGCCCGGATGCGGTAGCCAATCGTCGTGCGCCACAGGAGGATGTAGACCACGATGGCGGCCAGCACACCCAGCGCCACGCCCAGGTGCAGCCGCGTCGGGACCAGGCGCGGCAGGTCCGCCGCCAGCGCCAGGCGTTGCGTCTGGGGGATGCGAATCAAGTTGGTCAGCTCGGTGGGGTCCATGAGAACGCCGTGCAGCAAGTAGGTCATGATCTGCACGGCAATGGCGTTGAGCATTACCGTGCTCAGCACCTCGTTGACCTTGAAGCGGGCCTTGAGCACACCGGCCAGGCCGCCCCACAAGCCGCCCAGGATGAAGCCGCCCAGCAGCGCGGTCGGCAGGAGCAGCCAGGTGGGCCAGGTCGGCAAAGCCAGGGCCACCGCCGTGGCGGCCAGTGCGCCCAGGATGAACTGCCCCTCACCACCGATGTTGATCATGCCGCCGCGATAGGCGATACAGATACCCACACCGACGAACAGCAGCGGGGTGGCTTTCACCAGCGAGTCGGCGATGGCGTTGGGGCTGCCCCATGCGCCCTGGAGCATGGCCTTGTAGGCCTCGATAGGATTCGCGCCCAGCATGAGCAGAATCACTGCGCCGACTGCCAGGCCCAGGAGGGCCGAGAGGAGAGGAACGACGATGTAGCTGTAACGACCCAGTAAGAGATTCTTCATACCGGACCTGCCTACTCGGAAGGGGCGCGAGGGCCGCGCCCCCCGGTGGAGTTCATGGATTGGGTGGCGATGAAGCCTTTTGTACAGCCGCCTTGAGCCATTTCCTGTCGGCGGGCAGACTGTAGCAGCGCACGCCGGTCGCCGTAGCCAGAGCATTGATGACGGCAGGGGTCGTGGGGATAGAGGCCAGCTCGCCCACCCCCTTCGCCCCATAGGGCCCATCCTGGGTTTCGTGCTCGACGAATAGGGTGACAATCTCCGGCGTCTGGTCAATCTTGGGCAGATCGCACTTGAACAGAGAATCGGTGATTAGCTGGCTATCGCGCATGACGAAGTTCTCTTGAATCGCCATGCCCATGCCCATCGAGATGCTGCCCTCGATCTGGCCTTGCAGCGCCAGGGGATTCATCACCCGCCCCACGTCGCACGCCGCGATGACTTTCAACACCTTCGTCTCGCCAGTTGACACATCCGCCTCCACCAGCGCCGCCTGCGCGCCGAAGCCGAAGGCGAAATGGTGGTACTGTTTGGTGTTGGGTGCGACGTACTGATAGCTGATCTTCGGCACGCGACCCTCGCGCCGCGCCTCTGTGACCACCTCGGCTAGTGGGACGCGGTGGCCGTTGCTACTCACATAGCCATCGGCGAACACGAGGCTATCCGGCGCAGCGTCCAGCATCTCGGCCGCCGTCTGGCTTAGCAGGGCGCGCACCTCCTTGCTGGCGTAGCGCGCGGCGTTGCCGGTGACGTAGGTCTGCCGTGAGGCGGTGGTTGCCGCGCAGTCGAGGGTCAGGTCGGTGTCAGCAACCAGTACGTCCACCTTGTCGTAGGGCACGCCTAACTCTTCGGTGACGACCTGGGCCAGCACCCCCACCAGGCCCTGGCCGATCTCTGCCGCGCCGGCCCGCACGCTGGCCCGCCCATCCGGGAACACCTCGACCTCGGCCCCGGCCGCGTCATACGCGCCGCTGCCAAAGCCAGTATTCTTGTAGGCGCAGGCCAGCCCCCATGCGCGCCGCTTGTCGCCCTCGACGGCGACGGTCGGTTCTTTCGCCATCTCGGCGGCTACCAGTTCCAGGCATTCGGCCAGGCCGCAACTCTCGGTCATCACCTGCCCGGCCAGGGTCTGCTTGCCGTAGGTCAGCACGTTCTTGCGCCGAATGTCCAGGGCCGAGAGGCCCAGTTCCTGAGCCAGTACGTCCATCTGGCATTCCATGGCGAAGCCGCTCTGGGTCACGCCGAAACCCCGGAACGCGCCGGACGGCACGTTGGTAGTGTACATGGCGTAGGTGTTGACGCGCGCATTCTTCACTTCATACGGACCGGCGGCATGGGTGGTTGCGCGCAGCATCACATGATTGCTCAGGCTGGCGTATGCGCCGCCGTCGCCCCAGATTTCAGCCTCGTGGGCCACCAGCGTCCCGTCGCGCCGCGCGCCCGTCTTGAGGCGTATGATTGTCGCGTGGCGCTTGGGATGCACCATCAGCGATTCCTTGCGGCTGAAGACCATCTTTACCGGCCGCCGGGTGACCCACGCTGCCAGGGCAATGAGAATCTGGACCGAGACGTCTTCCTTACCACCGAAGCCGCCCCCGATCAGACAGTTGACCACGCGGACCCGGTCCTCCGGCAGGTTGAGGCTGGCCGCAATTTGGGCGCGGTCGCCGAAGGGAATCTGCCCGCCACAGTAGACGGTGATGCGCCCGTTGGCCTCGGGGACGGCCAGACCCGCCTCTGGCTCGATGAAGGCGTGTTCCACCGTCTGGGTGCGATACTCGCGCTCGATGACGATATCGGCCTCGGCGAAGGCGGCGTCCACATCGCCATTCTCCAGGTGGAAGTGGGCCAGGCAATTGCGTATCCCGCCGGCCGCCGCGTGCTCGCCAGCCTCGTGGATGAGAGGCGCGTCGGGCAGCGCGGCTTCCTGCGGCCCCGGCACGGGCGGCAGCGGCTCGTAGGCGACGTCGATGAGCTTCAGGGCGGCCACGGCCACGGCCTCGCTCTCGGCGACGACCACCGCAATGGCATCGCCCACGTAGCGCACCTTGTCGTAGCACAGCACCGGCCAGTCGATCTCATGGACGCCGCAGTCCTTGCGACCGGGGATGTCGGCGGCGGTCAGCACCGTCACCACCCCCGGCAGCGCGCGGGCGCGGCTGGTATCGATACTCAGCAGCCGCGCGTGGGGATACTGGCTACGCAGTGTCTTGGCGTGCAACATCCCTTCGACGTACAGATCATCGGCGTAGATGCCCTTGCCCGTCACCTTGTCCACCGCATCCGGGCGCGGCAGTGGGCGGCTGATGGCCGCCAGGGGCGCTTTCACGGCCGGCGGCGGGGGCACGGGTTGCCCGGCGGACTGCTGAATGGCGCGCAGGATGGCGTTATGCCCCGTGCAGCGGCAGATGTTCCACTGGTGACCGTCGTAGATTTCTTGCAGCGTGGGGTTGGGATTCTTGTCCAGTAGCGCCCGGGTGGAAATGATGAAACCGGGGGTACAGAAACCGCATTGGGTTGCACCCTGGTCGATGTAGGCCTGTTGCACGGGGTCGAGGGCGCCATCGGGACCGGCCAGGCCTTCGATGGTCGTAATGTGTGCGCCGTCGGCCCGCCGCATCTGGACCAGACACGAGCGGACGGCCTCGCCATCCTGGATGACCATGCAACTGCCACAGTGACCGGTAGCGCAGCCGTCCTTGACGCCTGTCAGGTGCAACTGGTCGCGCAAGACGTCCATCAAGAAGGCCTTCGGTTCAGCCGTCACCTGATGGGTCTCGCCATTCACTACCAACGTGTAGGTCTGCGCGTCTGGCATGGCATATCCCTCCCTAGCCCGGGCACAATACAAGAACATCGGCAGGGGGGCGAAAGCCCCACGACGCCGATGGTGTTTGGTAGCCGATATTGCATTCCGCGTGGGAAGCGCATGGCGCCCTCATCACGAAGATCAGCGCGGCGGCCCACGGGGCGAGTGCTCGATTGTACGAGGCGGGATCGCGAGGGTCAGGCATGATTAGGTAGAGCTCGCGCCATCCTGCGGACTGCCACAGCCGTGCTACGCCGCACGCCTGCTGATGATGTGGTCGTACTGGTATTACCAAATACCTGCCCATTATACAACAGATAGCGCGCCGCGTCAAGGCCCATTTTTCGCCGAGTCGCCCTGACATAGGGCGATTAGCCTATCCAGGTCGAAAAACTCCAGGCTGCGCGCCACGAGGGCCGCGCCGCGAAAGTCCTGGCCGAACGTGGCGTCATTGTAGAACACAGCGGTGGGAATATTCGCCGCCAGGGCCGCCCGCAACCCCACGTCCGAATCTTCGATAGCGATGGCCTCGTGAGCCGCTACCCCTAACTCGATGAGGGAGCGGCGGTACAGGGGCGAGTCGGGGGCGGTCTTGACACCCGCCCCCCGCCCTAGCAGAGGGCGAAAGCGGCCCACTGCATCCGGCAGCTGATGGTGGAGGAGCGCCACAACCTGCTCTTCATAGGACGTGGTCACAATCGCCAGTTGCATGCCCCGCGCCAGCGCCTGCTGAACGAGCGCGGCCACACCGGGGCGTAGCGGCAGGCGCGGCGCATATTCGTCGATATAGAGGCGCTTCTTCAGTGCAATCAGTTCGGCGAGGGCGGCATCCATCTCCGCCGGTGGCAATGGCAGGTCGAGGGTCGCCAGCGCGCGCCGCATCCGCTCGGCATTGCCGGGCACGTGGAGCATGGCGCGAAACTCGTCCCACGTCCAGCACACCGGATAGCCCAGCGCGGCAAAGGCCGCGTTGCAGGCGGGCAGGTGGCCGTCGCGCTCGGTGTCGGCCAGGGTGCCATCCACATCGAAAATCAGGGCGCGCAGCGACATGCTTCTCCCAACAGACTGGGCTGTCCCTGCCTGGGGACAGCCCAATCTCCTTCTAGGCTTCAACCCTACAGCAACTCGCGCGCCGCCTCCGCCACCTTTTCGGGGGTCAGGCCGAACTCCTTGTAGATGGTCTTATAGGGGGCCGACGCTCCAAAGTGGGTCAGGCCCACGACCGCGCCATCCAGGCCTACGTACTTCCACCAACCCAGCGGGGCTGCCGCCTCGACGGCCACGCGCGCCCGCACCGAAGGCGGTAGCACGCTGTCGCGATAGGCCTGCGGCTGCATGTCGAACAACTCCGTCGACGGCATGGACACGACACGCGCGCGGATGCCCTGCGCGGTCAGTAGTTCGTGCGCGCCCAGGGCGATCTCTACCTCGGAGCCAGACCCGATCAGAATCACTTGCGGGTTCTCGGCGTCCACCAGCACGTAGCCGCCCTGTTCGGCATTCTCGGCGGGCGCGAACTGCGTCCGGTCTAGCACCGGCAGGCCCTGGCGGGTCAGAATGAGGGCCGTCGGGTGATCCTTGCGCTTCAGCGCCACCTCCCAGCCGATACGCGTCTCGTTGGCGTCGCCGGGGCGGAACACCACCAGGTGGGGAATGGCACGCAGTGAGGCCAGTTGCTCGATGGGCTGATGGGTGGGGCCGTCCTCGCCGAGGCCGATGCTGTCGTGGGTGAACACGTACACTACGGGCAACTCCATCATCGCCGCCAGCCGAATCGTCGGCCGCATATAGTCGGAGAAGATGAGGAACGTGCCGCCGTAGGGCCGCAGCCCACCGTGGGCAGCGATGCCGTTCATGATCGATCCCATGCCGTGCTCGCGCACGCCGAAGCGGATGTAGCGCCCGCTGAAATCGTCGCGGGTGATGGACTTCTCGCCCTCGGGCAGCGTGTTATTGGAAGGAGTCAGGTCCGCCGAACCGCCGACGAGGTTAGGGATGCGCTTCGACAGCGCGTTGAGGACCGTCCCCGATGCCTGGCGCGTCGCTATCGCCTTCTCCGTGCCAAAGGTGGGCAAGTCCCTGTCCCAGCCGTCGGGCAGTTCGTTGGCTACCCCACGCTGAAACTCAGCGGCCAGTTCTGGGTAGGCCGCCGCGTAGCGCTGCATGAGGGCCTGCCACTCGCCTTCGGTCTGGCCGCCGCGCGCACCGGTCGCCCGCATATACGCCAGCACCTCCTCGGGGACGTAGAACTGGCTGTCCGGCGGCCAGCCGAACTTCTCCTTCGTCAGGCGCACCTCGGCAGCCCCTAGCGGCTCG
The DNA here is from genome assembly GCA_964546245.1 of uncultured Anaerolineales bacterium. GTDB lineage: Bacteria > Chloroflexota > Anaerolineae > Epilineales > JAHCIE01 > JAHCIE01. The sequence continues at coordinate 618 of CAZJJF010000077.1, read as the reverse complement.
CCGTGAGCCTTGGACGTACCTGCCCGATTGGGGCTACCGAAGCCGATGGTTGTGCGACAGGCAATGATCGACGGGCGGCCCGTCTCGGCGCGGGCGGCGTCGATGGCCGCCTCGACAGCGGCCGGGTCATGGCCATCGATGCGCTGGGTGTGCCAGCCGTAGGCGTCGAAGCGCAGAAGCACGTCTTCATCAAAGGACAGGGAGGTCGGGCCGTCGATGCTGATATGGTTGTCGTCGTATAGAACAATCAGCTTGCCCAGACCCAGGTGGCCCGCCAGCGAGCAGGTCTCGTGGGATATCCCCTCCATCAAGTCGCCATCGCTGGCGATGACGTAGGTTAAGTGATCGACAACCTCGAAGCCAGGGCGGTTGAAGTGGGTGGCTAGCCAGCGTTCGGCCATGGCCATCCCCACGGCGTTGCTGATGCCCTGGCCGAGCGGACCGGTCGTTGTCTCGACGCCCGGCGTATGGCCGCGCTCAGGATGGCCCGGCGTGCGACTGCCCCACTGGCGGAAGTTCTTTAGCTCCTCCAGCGGCAGATCGTAGCCTGTCAGATACAGCAGCGAGTACAGCAGCATGCTACCGTGGCCCGCCGACAGAACGAAGCGGTCGCGGTTG
>CAZJJF010000076.1:11260-13081 GCA_964546245.1 uncultured Anaerolineales bacterium | reverse complement strand
CGAATTGCGTCAGACCCCACTCGAACTGCTGCGCCAGCAGCGCCCACTCGCGGCTGAGGTTCGTCGGAGTGGCCGTGCGACAGTCGCAGTTGACCGTCACCGCCAGCCCCGCCCGCAGGAGGGCGTCGGCCGGGTGGTCGGCCAGGGCATGGACGGCCCGCGTCTGGACATTGCTGGTCGGGCACGTCTCCAGGGGCAGCCCGCGCCGCCGCGCCTCGTTCACCAGGGCCGCGTCGCCGACGATGCGCACACCGTGGCCGATGCGCTCCGCGCCCAGGCTATCCAGCGCCTCGCGGATGCTGGCAGGGCCGCGCGCCTCGCCCGCGTGGACGGTGCGCCGCAGCCCGCCGCGCCGCGCCAGGTCGAAGGCGCGGGCGAAGGGCGCGCCCTCGAAGTGCCCCTCGTCGCCCGCCAGGTCCAACGCTACCACCTGGCCGCGCCGGTGGTTCGCCACGGCCAACTCCGCCACGGCCTCGCCCACCTCGAGCGGCTGGTGGCGCAGCGCGCACAAGATGAGGCGAGTCTCGACGCCCGTGACCGCACTCGCAGCCGCCACCGCCTCGGCTACCGTATCCAGTACCGCCGGCATCGACAGGCCCAGGCGGGTGTGCAACTGGGGCGCGAAGCGAATCTCGGCGTACACCACACCGTCGTCGGCCAGGTCTTCGACCAGCTCGCGGCTGACGCGCGCCAGGGCGGGCGCATCCTGCATCAGGTCCAGGGCACGGTCGATGCGGGTGATGTAGTCGCGCAGGTCGTCGCACTCAGGCGGCGCGATGACCTCGGCGTCCGAGGGCGGCGGCAGACCGCGCTCGACGGCCAACTCGCGCAGCGTTGCCGGCCGCGCGCAGCCGTCCAGGTGCAGGTGCAACTCTAGCTTGGGTAGCGGCCGCAGGCGGGCGGTCAGGGCGTAATCACGCACTTGATGACCTGCGGCGCGCCGATCAACTCGTCGAACAGCGTCTCGCCCTCGGCTAACGTCGCCCGCCGCGAGATGAGCGGCTGGACATCGATGGCCCCCTGGGCCAGCATCGCCACTGCCCGCCCGAAGTCCAGATCGTTCATGGCGTACGTCCCCTGCACCCGCAACTCACGGGTCACGACAGCCTGCATGTCGATCTCGATCCGCCGCACGTTGTTGCCAATCCACACCACCGTGCCGCCGTTCCTGGCAAGGTCGATGGCTTGCTGCGCCGTCGCGGCGATGCCTACCGCCTCGATAGCCACGTCCGCGCCCTGGCCGTCGGTGTGCTGCTCGACCACGGCGCGGGGATTATCCCGCGTCGGGTTGATGGTCGCGGTTGCGCCCAGCTCGTGGGCCACCAGCAGCCGCGCGTCGCTCACGTCGCTGACGAAAATCTGGCGCAGTCCCATGCGACTCAGGATCGCCAGCGTCAGCAGGCCGATGGGGCCGCTACCCACCAGGGCCACGCTGTCGAAGGGCTTGATGTCGGCCAGGCGCAGCGCGTGCAGGCACACTGCCAGCGGCTCGGCGAAGGATGCCTGCTCGAAGGACAGGCGGTCGGGGATAGGGTACAGGCAGCGTTCGGGCCATACCAGCCATTCGGCGTACGCGCCGCCGGCCTGCTGGTGGACACCCAACACGGCGCGATTGAGGCACAGGCTCGCTTTCCCCTCGCGGCACGCGGCGCACTGGCCGCAGAAGCGCACCGGCTGAATGGCGACGCGGTCGCCGCGTTTGACGCTGGTGACAGCGGCGCCGACGGCCTCGACGACGCCGGCCGCCTCGTGGCCCATGATCATGGGTGGCGTGCGGCGGCCGCTCTGGCCGGTGTAGCCGTGGAGGTCAGAGCCGCACAC
>CAZJJF010000076.1:0-11250 GCA_964546245.1 uncultured Anaerolineales bacterium | reverse complement strand
TTCCTGTCCGCCGACGGCGTGGACCCGAATCAGTACATCGTCGGGGGCGGTGATGGTCGGGGTGGGGACAGCTTGCAGTTCGTGGCGCTTGATGTCGGTGAACACCAGCGCCTGCATCGTGGCGGGAACTTGGGTCGCCATGGACGAGTCCCTTTCTCCCCAGGGGGATATTGAAGAGTAGCATAGCGGCGCGGAAAGGGAGAGTCAACCGGGGAAGGCCGCGCGCCCGTCAATGAAGCGTACAACGGCATTGATGACCGCCTCGCGCTCGCCCCCTGCCAGCAGGAGATGCCCCGACTGCTCGAACCACACCAGCTGCTTGTCCGCGCTGCCCAGCAGGCCGAACAGGAGATGGGCGTCCGTGGCGCTCGTGAGGGGGTCGCGGCGGCCCTGGAGCACGAGGGTGGGCGTCGCGACGTAGGGCACGCGCCGCCGCGCGTAGGGCAGCGCCCGCCCTAGCTCGGCGATGGCGCTCAGCGGAATGCGAATCTCTTTCTTGATGGCGGCGCGGGTGGCAGGATCCGCGAAGTCGACGTCGGGCACGAACGCCTGGACCTGGACTCGAATCCTGGGGTCGTCGAGGTTGGCAATAGCGAAGGGGTAAAACCACGGCACGCAGGGCCCCGCCACACTCGCCACGACTCGAATCCAGGTCGGGAAGGTCAGCGGCGCGCCCATCGTCACCAGGCCCGCCACGGGGCGGCTCTGCGCCAGGAGCGTGCCCAGCGTGCCGCCCAGGCTCTGGCCCACCACGAATACCCTCGGCGTGCGATGGTACAGGGTGTCGAAGGCGCGCTCTGCCCCGCGCAGCCACGCTTGCCAGGGCAGACCCTTGAGACTGTCGGGGAAGTAACGGTCGTGCCCCGCCAGGGACGGCCCGTAGGCTGTGTAGCCCGCCGCGTGCAGCGCGTCGCCCAGGGGGCGCATCTCGTCGGCGCGACCGGTGAAGCCGTGCAGCAGCAACACGCCTACCGCCCCGCCGTCGAGCAAGAACGGCACGCGATTCTGGCTCAGGAGGCGGTCGGGCCTGAGGCGGTGGGATTCGCGGTCCATCCATCTTCCTTCACAGGCGCATACAGGGCGAGAAAGCCCAGCACTCGCTGCCACCACTCATCGGGCCGCCGCGCGTCGGTCTCGCGATGTCCCGCCTCTGGCAACACCCAGAGCGACTTGGGCGGGCCGGCCGCCCGGTACAGGTCACGTATCTCCGTCATCGAGACGTAGGTGTCGCGGCCGCCGTGGATCAGGAACAGGGCGCGGGGCGCAACGTGTCCCGCGTGCGTCAGAGGCGCAGCCCCCCGTAGGTCGATGCCGATACGCCAGGCGGCCATCCTTAGCATGCCCCAGGCCAGCGGCGTGGTCAGCGCACCCAGGCGGAGACGCTCGCGCAGGCCGCCCGCCACGATGGATAGGGGGCGGGCGAACGCGCCGTCGGCCACGACTGCCACGATGGCCGGGTGATCGGGCGCGGCGTTGATGGCCGTGCCCGCGCCCATGCTGAAGCCCAGCAGCGCGACGCGCCGCACGCCCCGCGCCACCAGCCAGTCCACCGCGCCCAGCACGTCGAAGCGTTCCAGGTCGCCCAGCGTTACCCAGTCGCCGCCGCTACGCCCGTGGGCGCGGAAGTCGATGAGCAGCGTCCCGTAGCCTGCCGCGCGTAACGGCGCAGCGTAGTGGATATCGGCGTCGAGGCTCCCGTTGTAGCCGGGGCAGATGACCACCACCACCTCGCCCACCGCGCCATCGGGCGGCGGAATCCACACTCCCCCGAGGGCAACGCCGTCGCGCGCCGCGAGCTGAACTTCCTCGAAAGGCAGGCCGAAGTCGGCGGGGGTTGCCGCAGGGTCGGGGGGCCGCCGCTGCGCCAGCCGCTCGGCGCCCACCCAGGCGACCAGCCCAAAGGCCAGGGCCACGACCGCCAGGACGCTGAGGGCGACGGCCAGCATGGACGGCGTGTCAGCCGATCTCCGCCCAGCGCTTGCGGCCGGTGATTCGGATGAGGACGCCCGCCAGCAACGCCAGCAGCGCGATTGCGCCCAGGGTGCCGACCATGTCACCGAATAGCACATCCAGCGCGGGTTCGGTAGTCGTCACCGTGCCCATGGGCACGTCGGCCACCAGGGTGCGTGCCAGCCCTGTCAGGTTCCAGAAGCCGTGGGCGAACACGGCGGCCAGGTACGCGCCCGCAAGCGGCCAGAGGTTGCCGCGTTCTCTAGCCCGCCACCATCCCAGGCCAACCATCGCCGTCGCCACCCCCTGTACCACGGCGGTTCCCGCCGCGTCGATCATCGTGGGCCACCACCCACCCGTTACGGCCTGCGGCGCGCCAAGCAACAGGCCCTCAGTCAGGGCGAAACCCAGCCCAGCCGCCAGGCCCCACACGATGGCCCGCTCGCGGCTCGGCTGCCAGCCCGACCAGAGCGGCAGGCTCATGGCTTTGGCAGCCTCCTCGATCAGCGGCGCGAGAATGACCCGCGCTAGAAACGTGGTGGCCAGGAGAAAGGGGGTGGCCCGCAGGTCGCCCAATGCGCCCAGGTCGCCGCGCAGCAGGGCGGTGACCCACTCGCTGAGGCCCGCCCTCTGGCCACTGACCGCCAGGGTAAGCGCGCCTAACGTTAGTAGCAGACCCAACTGCATCAGGAGGCTGACCAGTACGGCGATGGTTCCGCCAAAGACGAGTTGGCTCATCACGGGGCCGGCCGGCGGCCAGCTGCGGCGCATGGCAAAGGCGAGAATACCCAGGCTGGGCAGGCCGATGCCCAGGACGGCCAGGCTGGACAGAACCCAGGGCACGAAGGCGCTCGATTCGGCCCTGCCCAACGCGACCGCTCCCAACGCCAGCACGATGCCCCAACCGACGAAGGCGACCCAGGCCGGCGGCCACCAGCCCGCACCGTCGCCGCGATGCAAGGCGCGGACGATGAGAATGCCGCCATACAGGACGGCCAGGGTGGCCGCGCCTGCCAGCAGGGTCGCGCCGCCGAGCAGGTTGTCGCGGTTGAGGAACGGCCAGATGAGCCACATGGCCCCCAGGGCGATGCCGAGGGCGGCCAGCGCGCCGCCGACGAGGGCGGTCAGGATGCGGGCGAAGTCGCGCACGTCAGTCGGCTCCTATGCTTACTTTTCCCATTCCCAGACATTGTCGGTGATGGCGGTCGTGGCGTTAGGTTTGAGGCCCTTCATACCGGGGCCGGAGCTGTAGACCTCCAACCGCTGGAACAGGGGCAGGCTGACCACCTCGCGGGCGAACTCCTTCTGGAGGGCCAGGTAGGCCGCCTTGCGCTCGTCGAGTTTCAGCCGGGTGGTGGCGTCCGTGACGGCCTTGTTGGCCGCGTCGCTACACCACCCCATGTAGTTCTGGCCGGTCCACCTGTTGTCAGGCGTCGGTATCTGGTTGCAGGCGTAGAGATTCTGAGCGCCGGGATCGGCTTGAGCTACCCAGGCAAACAGCCCCATGTCGTAGTCCCCCACCGCCACGCCACTATCCGCGCCGAACAGAACGGTCGTCGGTGTCAGTTCCACCTGGACATCGACACCACACCTGGCTAACTGCGTTCTGATAAGCTGGGTGGCGCGCTCGCGCAGGATGCTGCCCGCTGTAGAGCGCAGGCTGAGGCGGGCGGGCACGCCGTTTCTGGCGCGAACGCCGTCCGCGCCCCTGGCCCAGCCCGCCTCGTCCAGGAGCTTGTTGGCCGCGTTCACATCGAACTTGTAGGCGCTCAACTCCGCGTCGGGCGCGGCGAAGACCTTGTGGCCCGGCGGGATGAAGCTATTCATCACGGTGGACTCACCACCATACAGGGCGTCGACCAGGGCCTGGCGGTCGATGCACTGGGCGATGGCCTGGCGCAGCCTGGCATCGGCCAAAACCGGGTGGGGCGTCTTGCGCTCGGTGGCGTCCTTGTTGGTGCGGGCGAGCAGGTTGAAGTCGAGATGCTCCCACGTGGCTGAGGGCAGAGGGTAGACCTTGACGAGGCCCTGCTTCTCGAAGTTCTCGTACAGCGCGGCCTGGCTGGCCGGCAGTGCGTCCGGGGTGGCGACGTCCACCTCACCCGACGCTAACAGCGCCAGCACCTGATTGGTGTCGGGCAGGCTGCGGAAGGTCAGGTTCCTGAGCCTGGGCAGCCCGGCGCGAACGTAGTAGGGGTTAGCCTCAAGGGTGATGCGGTCGCCCGGCAGCCAATCCTTGATGCAGTACGCCCCGTAGCCGAGGGCCTTGCGGGTCAGGTCGGGGTCCTTCTGCAAGGCGTCCGCCGTCTTGCCCTTGAACTTGTGTTCGGGGATGGGGACATTGGCGCCGGGGGCCAGGGTGGCGTAGTACAGCGGATGTGTCTCGCCTGGCTTGTAGGTAACCATCAGCGTCTGGGGGCCGGAGGCCTCGACCCGGTCGATTTTGTCGACGACAGCGCGACTGGAGATGCCCGATTTGGGGTCGGCGGCGAGGCTGAAGGCGAAGGCGAAATCGCTCGCCTTGACCGGTTCGCCGTCGCACCACTTCACGCCCGGCTTGAGCTTGAACGTCACCGACAGCACGTCGTCCTTAGGGTCGGGCGTACCCTTGTCGTCGAGCTTCGCGCCGCCATTCTCGAGCGTGGGGATGGACTCGACGAGATTGGGCTGGAAGTCGTAGTCACGGCTGGTGATGTACGGCTCCCAGATGGCATTCTGGACCACGCGGGCCGCCGCCGTCGCGGCAAGGAATGGGTGCAGCGTATCCGGCTCCTGGCCGAGAGCGACGACGAAGGTATCGGCGTTCTTCTTGGGGGGCGGCGTGGCCGTGACGACCACCTGCTGCGTCTCGACACGGGTCTCGGTCCTGGTGATGACCGTTACCGCTGGGGGCGGCGACGGCGTCACGCCGGGCTGGCAGGCCGCCGCCACAAGCAGGCAACCGACTAGAGTACCAACTGGGAATAGCTTCTTCATGGCGCGCCGCATCTCCTGGGCTGGCGGTTGAGTCATGGCGGAGTCGCGGCGTGCTGGACGCCGACGCCCGCGCCTGCTACTTGCCGAGCGCCTTGCGCTTGGCGTCCCAGTCCAGTTTCCACTCGTCAAAGCTCTGGGCGGGGGACACAGGGAACTGGCGTGTCAGCCAGGGTTGGGTGGCGATCAGGTCGGCGCTGCTGAACATAGGCGCGATGAGCGCGTCGTCGCTCAGCAGGGCGCGCTCGGCGTCGCGGTACAGCGCGGCGCGCTGGGCCGGGTCGGCCTCGGCGGCGGCCTGCGCCGTCAACTGGTCGAAGCGGCCGGGGCGGCTGCGATTCAGGCTGCCTGACGCCGCCACGTTGAACGCGCCGTACAGCCAGTCGTGCTGGTCGGGGAAGTCCTGGCACCAGGCCATGCGCCAGGCGTGGGGCATCTGGTCGACTGGCGTGCGGCGGTTGATGCGCTCCAGGTAGGCCGGCCATTCCAGGCTTTCGAGCCGCACCTGGATACCTAGCGTGGCCTGCCACATATCGCGCACCGCCTCCGCCGCCGCCTGGTTCGCTCGGCAGGTGGGCGAGTCGCACGTGTTGTAGGCGTAGCGGAGCGTGGGGAAGCCCTTGCCATCGGGGAAGCCCGCCTCGGCCAGGAGTTGTCGGGCGGCAGCTGGGTCATGCTTGAGGTCCGCGCTGCCATCGGTGACGGCGCCGAACACGCCCGGCGGCGCGAACGCGGTGGCCGGTAGGCCCGCTGTCACCACCTTAGCCACCAATGCCTGGGGGTCGATGGCCGACGCCAGCGCCTTGCGCACGCCCACGCGGTCCATAGGTAGCTTGTCCGGCGTGAAGCCGACAAAGGTGGTGCAGCCGCTGGGGATTGTTTGCAGGCGGCGCCCCCGGTTCGTATCAGCCTGTGCCGTGGCGCGCTCGCTATCCGGCACGATCACCGCATCGAGGTTGCCGTTGCTGAACAGGGTATAGGCCTGCACGGCGTCGGTGACGATGGGGAAGCGCAGCCGCTCGATGGCGACCGTATCGCGGTCGGGGTACAGCGGGTTGCGGGTCAGCGTGATCTGCTTGCCCGGCGTCCACTCGGTCAGGACATAGGGGCCGGCCGTGACCAGGTTCTCCGGCTGCGCCCAGGTGTCGGCGTCGGCGCGCACGGCCCACTCGGGCAGCGGGGCCAGCATGGGCAGCGTCAGCAGCGACGGCAGGTAGGCGGCGGGTTTGGTGGTCCGAATCTCGACCGTCGTCGCGTCCAGCGCCCGCACGCCGATGCTTTCCGGCGGCAGGCCGGGCCGGCTGTTGAACTCTTGCGCGCCGACGATGTCGAACAGCAGCCAGGCCGCGTCCGCGCCCTGCTTGGGGTCCAGCGCGCGGCGCACGGCAAACACCACGTCCGACGCCTGCACCTTGCGCGGCTGGCCCTGCTCGTCGAGAACCGCCTCGACCTGCTTCGTGGTCGGGTTGACGCGCACCCAGGGTACGTCGTCGCGCAGCCTCAAGGTCGTCGTCAGGCCGTCAGTCTTCCACTCCCGCGCCAGCCAGGGGCGCGCCTGGCCGCTCGCGGCGTCGGTGCGCGTCAGGCGCGGGAAGAGCATGCCCGCCACGTCCTGCGCTGCGACATCGCCCGGCTCAGCCAGTGTCGGGTCCAGGGTGGCCGGGTCGCGCGACAGGCCGTAGTCCAGGGTCACCGTGCGCGCCTCGATGGTGGCCGTAGCGTTAGGGGTGGCAGTGGCTGTGGGGGGGATAGGCGTCAGCGTCGGTGGGGTCGTTGCCGTGGGCTGCGCGCCCAGGCGCGGCAGGCTGATGCCCGGCGTGCCAGGAGTGGTATTGACGACCGCCGCTACGCCGCCCGATGGCTGCGGCACGCTCGTCGCCGTCCCGCCTGGTGGCGGGTTGCCGCCCTGCTGCTGGCAGCCCGCCAGGGCTACGAGCAGCAGCAGCAACCCCGCGACCACCCGTAGGGGCAGGCCCCCGTGCCTGCCCTGGCTCCCAAGAGATGCGTACGCGGACGAGCGCGGACGAGCGCGGATAGGAGGGGACTTCTTCTCATCAGCGTTTATCCGCGCTCGTCCGCGTCCCATTCTCTGAGCAACGCCATAAGGCCGCGCCCGCGCCGAAGTCTCGGTGGCGCGGAGGCGGCCTGCGGAATCTGGACATATAGTGACGATGGGCGCGTCGAGTATGGCGTTGGTCGGAGCGGTCTCAGCAAAAGGCGGGGTGTGCTCCGTCCCCAGGTCTGGCATTGTCCGTCGATACCTTCCAGCCGATAACTGTTCCAAACTACTGCTTCATGCGCGGGTCGAGGGCGTCACGCAGGCCGTCACCGAGGAAGGTGAAGGCCAGCAGGACGAGGGCGACCGCGATGGCGGGGGCCAGCATCATCCACGGCTGGTTGCTGAGCGCGACATTGCCTTCGAGTAGCATGGACCCCCAACTGGTGGGGAAGGGGGCGTTAGGATCGGTGGCGGGGCGCACGCCGAGGCCCAGGTAGCCCAGGGTCGCCTCGGCCAGGATAGCCGTTGGCACCAGGAAGGCCGCCGAGACGATGACGGGCGACAGGGTGTTGGGCATCAGGTGGCGGAACATGATACGCTTCCGGGAAGAGCCGATGGACTGCGCCGCTTCCACGTATTCCTTCTCCTTGAGACCCAGCACCTGACCGCGCACCAGGCGGGCCAGGCCCGCCCAGCCCAAGAGGGCCAGCACGATAAACAAGAGCAGCAACCCGCCCCAGATGCGCCCGATGGGAGTATCGCGCAGCGCTACGGTGGCGATAATGAACAGTAGCAGGTCGGGAAAGGCCAGCACGATGTCGATGCCGCGCATAGACAGGTTGTCGACCATGCCGCCGGCGAAGCCCGCGGCCAGCCCCACCGCCATGCCAACCGACACGATGATGATCATCGGCACCAGGCCCACGGCCAGCGACACGCGGGTGCCATAGACGAGGCGGCTCCACACATCTCGCCCCAGGTTATCGGTTCCCAGCGGCCAGCGCCAGTCGCCGGTATCCTTGCCGTCGGTCTGAATCCACGCCGCCTGGCGGAACGAGTTGCTCGTGTTCTGATCCAGCGGGTTGTGGGGCGCGACCAGGGGCGCGAAGATGGCGACGAGGGACAGGATGATGATGAACACGATGGACACCATCGCCGCTTTGTTCCGCTTCAGGCGCAGCCACGCATCGCTCCACAGGCTACGCGGCGGCTTCGCCAGAATCTTCTGCGCCTCAAGGCTCAACTGCTGTGAGGGGTGGGCCCCCGTTGTGGCGGTAGGTGTAGCGCCGGTTGCAGCCATCTGGTCCTCCGCTCCCGTTAGGATAGGCGAATACGTGGGTCGATGAACGCGTAGGTGATATCGACCAGCAGGTTACCGATGGCGACCAGGAAGGCGTACAGCAGCGTCGTCGCCATGATCATGGAGTAGTCGCGGGCGTTAATCGCCTCGATGAACAGGCGACCAATCCCTGGCACACCGAACAGGTTCTCGATGATGAACGATCCCGTGACCAGACCAGCCAGCGCGGGGCCGAGAATGGTGACCACGGGGATGAGGGCGTTCTTGAGCATGTGTCCGTAGACGACCGACCGCTCGCCGACACCCTTAGCGCGGGCAGTTCGAATGTAGTCCTGGCGCGTCACGTCCAGCATCGACGAGCGGGTAAGGCGCGCCACGAAAGCCGCGGTGGCCGCGCCGAGGCAGATGGCGGGCAGAATGAAGGGCTTGATGCCGCTCCAATCCTCCTGGATGACGCTCACCCATTTCAGGGTGCTGGCGAAGATAATTATGAGAAAGATACCTAAGACGAAGGTCGGCGTCGATCTTAGAATCGTCGCCGAGAACAGGCTGACGTAGTCTACCCAGGTGTTTTGATGCAGGGCAGCGGTGATGCCGATCAAGATACCGAAGGTAACCGACCAGGCAAAGGCCATCAGGCCAAGCTTCAGCGAGTAGGGGATGCCCTGCTTGATGATGTCGACCACGTCGATACCGCGCCGCCGATAGGACGGCCCGAAGTCGCCGTAGCGCACGATCTTCCAGACGTAGTTAAAGTATTGGCTGTCCAGGTAGGTCCACGGCTGCTGAATGTTGCCGTTGGAGTTGAAGAAGATCGGCTTGTCGAGGCCAAACTTCTCGTTGAGGGCTTTCTCAGTGCGCGGGTCGAGCTGCTTGCGGCTGGGGTCGGTGTCCCAGGGGCCGCCGGGGGCGATGTGCATCAGGCCAAAGGTAATAAAGGACAACAGCAGCAAGACGGGAATCAGCCACAAGAGACGGCGGATGACGAACGCTAACATTCCTGTTCTCCTCCTGCTGCGACGCCGCACCCTCACGACGTCCGGAAGCCGATGACCTGTAGTGGGCTAAGGGACTAGATTATATTCTCGTTGGCGGAGTCTTGTCAAACGCTTGTATGCGCGGCAGGGCGTGTCGGTTCATCGACCGCAGTGATTTGGGGCCGGGGGAGTGACCACGGACCACCGACCACCGCCAGACGCTCGACGGTCATGCCGACCCGCTCACGACCGCTCAGGGCAGGCTTCGGAGGCATCTCCGCCCTTGTCGCTGCAGAGACCCCTCCTACAGTCGGGGTGACAGTCGAGGGGCCAGCGGTGGTCGGTGGTCCGTGGTCCGTGGTCAGCGCGAAAACGCACACCCCTCTCGCGAGGAGAGGGGTGTGATGGTGTGTCTACGCCCTAGCGCTTGATGGCCATCTTGGTCGGCTCGAACCAGCCAGGGAAGTCGATGTCGTGGGACGTTGTCTTACCGGTCTGTACGTAGGGCTTGACCAGGAAGATGTTCTCGGTCAGCCACAGCGGGATGTAGGCCACGTCCGTGTCCAGAACCGTCTTCTCCGCCTGCTGGTACATAGCCAGACGCTTGGCGTTGTCCTTCTCGGCGTCGGCGGCGGCCATGAGCTTGTCGTTCTCAGGGTTGCTGTAGCCGTAGCGCTTGGCGAAGGCATTGGAGTCCCAGTAGGTGGTCAGCCAGTTCTGTGGGTCGGGGTAGTCCGAGCACCAGCCCAGGATGCTGATGGCGGGCGAGGTCTTGACGTCCTTGGTCATCGCGGTCAGCGTCGTCGGCTCGACGGGGTCGAGGACGACATTGACACCCAGATTCTTCTGGAACTGGGCAGCCAGGAACTCGTTGCGAATCTTGTTGCGCGGCGACGAGCCGTAGGTCAGCTTGATCTCCGGCAGGCCCTGGCCGTTGGGGTAGCCGGCCTTGGCGAGAATCTCCTTGGCGGCGGCCGGGTCGTACTTCTGGACGGCGCCCGACTGCTTATTGAAGCCGGGGATACCGTCGGGCATCCACTGGGTGGATACCTGGCCGATACCGCGCAGCACGTCCTTCACCCACGCTTCGCGGTCGACGGCCTTGGCAAAGGCCAGGCGCACGTCGCGCTTGTCAAAGGGTGGCTTGGTCTGGTTCACGCTGAAGCCCTGAGAGCAGGAACCGGCGTAGCGCACGATTTCCTTGGCCAGCGCGGCGTCCTTCTGCGCCGTCTCGAGGTCCTCGGCGGACAGGCCGATGATGTCCAGTTCGCCGTTCTTGTAGGCCTCGAAGGAGACCTTGGTGTCGGTGATGAAGCGGTAGACGATCTCATCTACCGCAGGCTTGGGGCCGTGCCAGTTGGGGTTGGGCACGAAGCGGGCGATTTCCTTCTCCTTCAGCTCCTTGAGCATGAAGGGGCCGTTGCCGATGTGGTTCTCGCCCTTCGTGAACCAGTCATCGCCCTTGGCCACCATGTCCTCGCGGACCGGGTAGCCGAACCACTGGTAGGCGATGTAGGGGAAGTAGGAGGCGGGCTGGGTGAGCTTGATCTCGAGCGTCGTGTCGTCGAGGGCCTTGACCGCCACCTTGTCGCGAGCGGCCTTGAGGGCTTCGGGCGACGACTTGGGGTCCATCGTGCCGTACTCTTCCGCGCCCTGGATGATGAAGGTGCTGGCCTGGTACTGGCCTGCCAGTACGGGGTCGGCGGCGCGCTTGAAAGCGTACTCGAAGTTCTGGGCGGTCAAAGGCTTGCCGTCACTGTACTTCGCCCCAGGGCGCAGCTTGAACGTCCAGGTCAGGCCGTCATCCGAGACCTTCCAACTCTCGGCGGCGCCGGGGATGGGCGTCAGGTTGGCGTCGAGGTTGACCAGGCCCTCATACAGCATGCCCGCCACGCCGATCTCGACCAGGAAGGACATCTGCTGCGGGTCGAGGTTGTCGGGATAGGTGCCAGCGTTGATACGAACGATATTCTTGTCGGGGGCCTTGACGGCGGCGGCGGCGGCGGCGGCGGTCGGGGCCGCGGCCTTCGGCGCGTCGGTGGCCTTGGCCG
>CAZJJF010000075.1:11874-13105 GCA_964546245.1 uncultured Anaerolineales bacterium | reverse complement strand
GTAACTCTATTACCGCCGATGTCTACCAAGCATGGCTCTGGCTCCGAACGGCCTCGCGAGCGCCGATACCCTGTGTCGGCGTTTTGTTGTGCCTGGCCCCCGACGCTCCTCCGTTTCCTCCTAGCTGTCCCGCGACCGACTCTCATCTAGGTGGAGGCACCGGCTACGATGGCTGCTCTGACCAACGGCTCCCCAACTCAGGACGCCTCCGCTTTCCAGCAATTGCTGGTGGAGGCCCGCCAAAGAGGGTTCGTGACGCTCGACGAGATTCTGGCTCTCTTCCCCGAGGGCGAGCGTAACGTAGCCCACATCGACGATGTGTACGACCTCTTCGTCGGCCAGGGTATCGTCGTCCGCGACGGTGATTCTGAGGACGATGAGCAAGTCGCCGACGATTCTGTCCTTCAGGACGAGACGATTGCTATCATGGAGGTTGACCACGCCTTTGACCTCAGCGGGGTTGACTCGGATGATACGATTAGCCTCTACCTGAAGGAGATCAGCAACATTCCGTTGCTCACCGCCGAGGAGGAAGTCGAACTGGCGAAGCGCCTGGAACGCGGGCGTGTCGCGCGGCGGCGGCTGACTCGCAACGGCTGCGCGGGCATGGAGCACGACCGTGCCGAGCGCCAGGTGCGCGAGGGTGAGCTGGCCCGCAAGCACCTCATCCAGGCCAACTCGCGGCTGGTCATCAGCATGGCCAAGCGCTACATGGGCCAGGGCGTGCCGTTCCTGGACCTGATCCAGGAGGGTAACCTGGGCTTGATGAAGGCAGTCGAGAAGTTCGACTACCGACGCGGCTTCAAGTTCAGCACCTACGCCACGTGGTGGATTCGGCAGGCCATCACCCGCGCCATCGCCGACCAGGGGCGCACCATCCGCGTGCCGGTCCATATGAGCGACCGCATCCGCCGCCTGTATCACGTCTCGCGCCGGTTGGAGCAAGAGTTGGGCCGCGAGCCGACGCCCGAAGAGATCGGCGAGGATATGGAACTGCCCGCCAAGAAGGTTGGCTGGATGCTACGCATCTCGCAGCGACCCCTATCGTTGGAGAAGCCTGTTGGCGAGGAGAAGGACTCCGAGCTAGGCGACTTTATCGAGGACGAGGACCTGCCCACGCCCGCCGAGTCGGCCTCTCACCGCCTGCTGCGCGAGGAGATCGAGTCGGTGCTGGCCGCGCTGACGCCCCGCGAGGCGCGCGTGCTGCAGCTGCGCTTTGGCTTGACCGACG
>CAZJJF010000075.1:3727-11774 GCA_964546245.1 uncultured Anaerolineales bacterium | reverse complement strand
CCCCGCCCGCGCCAAGCGGCTCCGCGATTACTTGAGCTAGGCGTGGTCGGTGGTCGGTGGTCAGCGAAGCATCATAGCCAGGACTCATGGCGGCGGGAGAGCTTATCCTCCCGCCGCCGCGCTATTGTATTCGCACTCGCTCCTCGATCCAGGTAACGCCAGGAATAGGACATATGGTACAAGTGAATAATTCGTCACGAGCGCCAACAGGGCTATACTTTGGGCACCGTGAGTGGAACTCGGTGGACAGACACAATGGTGGTGCTGGACCTACGCTGGACCTTGTTTGGCCTGCTGGCGCTCGTGACGCTGGCCGTGGTGGTGGCGCTGTGGCTAGATCGCCGTCGCCGCCGCGGGCGAGAAAGCCTCGAGTCGCTGCTGGCCGCGCTGGAGGCCGCCCCGGTGGGTCTGCTCGTCCTGGACGGGCAGGGGACGGGCCAGTACGCCAATCGTCAGGCGCGCAGCCTGCTTGGCCTGGCGAACCCCGCCGTCCCGCTGCCCGACGAACGGTGGGCACAGCAGCTTCGTGAAGACCAGGTGGCGACCCACGGCGCGCGTCCGGCCGCCGGCCGCTACAGGAGCGTCGCCGTATCTGACAGGTGCGTCGTGCGCTGGTGGGTCACGCCGTACGACGCTCAGGATCTCGTGGTGCTCCTGGACGTGACCCAACAACAGTATACCGAACAGGCTGCCCGCTTCCTCCTCAACGACCTTGCCCACGAACTCCGCACTCCCCTCGCCACCATCCTGACCCACATCGATGTCCTGCGCTTGCCCGATCTCGCCGACGAGATTGGACAACGCTCCCTGTTGCACCTGCGGAACGAGGCTCAGCGCATGGCGCGCCTGATTCGCGATATGTTGGAACTGGGACGCCTGGAGACGAGCGTGGACATCGAGCATCGCCCGGTCGAGTTGTTCGCCCTGGTCGAGGAGACCCTGGCCGGTCTCACGCCCCAGGCGGATGCCGGGCAGATCGCTCTCACCCTGGACGCGACGACGCCTTTACCGTGGGTGGTGGGCGACGAGGACCAGCTGAGGCAGGTGTTCACCAACGTGTTGGACAATGCCCTGAAGTACGCCCAGGCGGGCGGGCGCGTCGCCGTCTCGCTGCAGCCCGAGGCGGACACAGTTCGCTGCGCGGTGTGTGACACCGGCCCCGGCATCCCGGCCCAGCACCTACCGCAGTTGGCGCGCCGCTTCTATCGCGCGGGCCGGCCCATGACCGACGGCAGCGGGCTAGGCCTGGCCCTGGTGGCGGAGATTCTACGACGCCACGGCAGCGCACTGGAGGTCGAGAGTCACACCGACGGCCCGGCCAGGGGAACGTGTGTGCGCTTCACGCTGCCCGCCTTGAAGGAGACGTCATGATCGGCAAGGGACGCTCTGCCTGGCAGCGCGCCTGGCCGCTGCTGCTTGTCGCCGCCCTGTTGGGCGGCTACTGGTTGCTGCCTATCCGTGGGCAGGTGGTAGTCACGCCCTCAGCGGATGCGCCGGTCGGCGTGTGGCCTCAGATGAGGCTCGACCCGCCCGCACCGCAGCCCGGCCAGCCACTCACGATTTGGGTCACCGACATCGTTCCCTGGGCCTACATGCGCCTCACTGTGGACGGTGAGCCGGCGACCCTGGGCGCGACGCAGGCTCATCCTGGGGAGGCATGGACTTGGCAGTGGACACTCACTGCCCCGGCCGAGCTGGGGGTCGTCGTCTTCTACCACGACTGTCATACGGGGTGTGTGGAACGTGGCCGCCTGGCGGTCGGCGGCCGGCCAGCACCAACCGTAGAGCGCGTCGGCACAAAGCTGGGGGTCACCTTCGCCTCGTCGGAGCGGGATTGGCACGGCCGCAGCGGCTGGGATGTCGAGGTGACGTACGCCCGCCTGGCCGATGCGCCCTTCTGGGGCGTCGACGACCTGGCGCGCCGCGTCCACCAGGCGCAGGCCAAAGGGCTACGTGTCCTGGTGAGGGTCGACTACGAGTCCGGCCAGAGCTTACCGCCGGTGGGCGACACCCTGGCCCTGACGGCGTATCTCGATTACCTGGCGCGGCTGGCCCACGACGCCCGCCTGCAAGGGGTGTACGGCTATGTCATCGGCAGCGGTTTCAACGCCCTGGACGCCAACGCCCTCGCGCCGGAGCGACCCGTGACGCCAGCGTGGTACGCGCGAGTCTTCAATGGCCTCAGCCAGCCTTCCGACCGCACCGACAACGCTGTGCAGACCCTCCGCGCCGCTAACCCGCAGGCGCGCGTCTTGGTGGGGCCGGTGCGCCCGTGGAATACCGATCAGTCCGGCGAGCGGCCGCATACCGTCGACGTGCCCTGGCTCAACTATATGAACAGCCTGGTGGCGGCGGTCGACGAGGGGGCGCGGGTCAAGGCTGTTGCTGGCATCCCCTTCGCCCCACCGGATGGATTTGCCGTTCAGGCGCCCGGTCGCCCCGACGCGCCTGAGTTGGCGGGGCGCGACGGCGCCAGCGAGCCAATGGTGGACCTGCGGCGCGCCGGGTGGGGCGAGGCTCAGGCGGGCTTCCGCGTCTACCGCGACTGGCTGGGAATCATCAACGCCTACCCCACGACGCGCGGCCTGCCCACCTACATCACCTCGACCAACACCTTCGCGCCTGACCAGGGCACACCGCCGGCCCAGAACTACCCGCGTGGCTGGCTGATGGCGGCCCTGGCAACCGTCAACGCGGAACCCCAGGTCCAGGCGCTGTGCTGGTTCCTGGACGACATCCCCCGCGATCCCCAGTGGGAGCAGTTCAACCTGGCGCGACGGGTCGGGCGTATGGCCGACGCCGCCGACGAGTTCGATGCTTTGCTCCAGCGGTAGGAGGCGTGCGCTTGCTCTACTCAGAACACATCTGTACTTGTCGCCCTGAGCAAGGGCGAAGGGCCTCAATCAACAATCGGCTGACCATCGCCTTCTGGTCTCAGAGAAAAGCGCTATGCCCCGTACCCCGCTGCGGGTGATGTTGGTGGACGACCACGCCGTCCTGCGGGAGGGCCTGCGGGCGCTGCTGGAGCAGGCGGGGGTGGACGTCATCGCCGAGGTGGGCGAGGGACAGGCGGCGCTGGCGCTGCTCGACCAGCGCCAGCCCGATGTCGTCATCCTGGACTGCCAGTTGCCGGACATGAGCGGGGTGGATGTGGCAGCGACCATTCAGGAACGTCGCCTGCCCACCCACGTCCTGGCCCTCAGCGCCTACAGTGACCCGTCGCTGGTTCAGGCCATGCTCCAGGCAGGCGCCGTCGGCTACCTTCTCAAGGAAGTGGCCTCTTCGGCCATCGTGGCTGCCGTCGAGGCGGCGGCGCGGGGCGAAAGCGGTCTGTTCAGCCCCTCCATTGCCCAGCTTCTAGCGGCGTGGGCGCGCGGCGAGACGCCCGGCGGCCTGACGGAGCGCGAGCAGGCTGTGCTGCGCCTGACCGTCGAGGGCCAGAGCAACAAGGAGATTGGTCAGAGCCTGAGCATCAGCGAGAAGGCCGTCGAGAAGCACCTGACGTCTATCTACGGCAAGCTGGGCGTCGACTCGAAGGTCAGCGCGGCTGTGCTGGCCGTGCGGCAGGGGTTGGTCTAGCGGCGCGGGGCGGCTGGTAGGGGAATCCCTACCTCGGTAGTAGGGATTCCCCCAGTGACAGAGCCTCCGTAAGGTGATATGCTGGCGGTGTCATCGGGCAGGCCGATGAGAATGCAGATCATACAGGAGGTGCAGAGTGAGTTCAACTGTTGCCATGCTCGCAGGAAAGGTAAGCCGGAGGTTGTTTCTCCCTGTCGTTGCCATCCTACTGCTCTTCTCGCTGGCGCGCGTAGTCTCGGCGGCGTGGGCGCCTGATTTCAGTTCCTCACCCTACAATGGCAACTACTGGCTGTACACCACCAGCAGCCATCAGGCAGGTGTAGCGGATTACATCAGGTGGAGCTCGTCGGGCGTCAACTCTCTGCGTGCTGATAGCAGTCCGCGGTTTGATCTGACAGCGGATTGCACATCGGACAATCCGGGCGATGACCAACTGAATTACGACGTCGTGTACACGAACGTGCCGAATAGCGGCGTCGATGCGTGGAACGACTGTGGATGGGTCAACATCAGAGAAGAGGCCGAACTGAAAATCAGCGCCAACAGCGTAGCCGCGGAGGTCAACTACTACCACCAGGTGTTCTTCAGGAAGAACGAGTACGGCGTGAGCGGTGCAATCAACATGACTTACCAACGCAACAACAGCCCGACGCACGACCATCTTGACAAGATCCTGTATAGCAACTAGCGGATCCGCTGGAACACGCGCGAGATGTAGCGAGATCTCAAGGAGGGTCTCACAATGATAGCGAAGCGTACTCTTGTCATCTCCGTCGCGGCGGCCATCCTCTTCGGCATCGCGCTTCTCGGTGTAGCGCAGGCCGGCAACTCGTCGGCACCCTCGCTTCCGCCCTACACCGTTGAACAACGCCCGAGTGGCTCGCTTCGGGTGCGTGTGATGACTGACTTGGCTGATCGAGCAAGGCGAGATCTTTACGTATCTCAACGACACATGGAGGCTATGACCTTGGTAGGCTTGGGAACGGGGAGCGCGGAAGTGCAGATTACCTTCGCTCGCCCGCTATCCATCGAGGAGTTTCTAGGGCTAGCCAGCCAAAGCAAGCTGTCGGCGGAATTGATCACCTTTGAGGCACGTGATGCGACTGGGCAATTGCATACTGTGGCTGTCAACGGAAATAGGGGAGCGAGCTCACTCAATCTCGACAACCTGCCATCGGCTCCGCACTCGCAGGACTTGAGGCTAGTTGGTGTCACAGTGGTGAAAGGAACAGTTCCTCTGGCTAGCAAGGGCCTTGGCGTACTCCTTTCTGACCCACGTGTGTACCTTACTGATCTGACACCGTACCTACTGGCAAAGGAAGTTGCCGCACGGTTCGGTGTTGGTCTCGACAAGGTTCAGGTGAGCGTGCCATCTCCTCACTGGGAATTGAGTTCGGCTCGATAGGGCGTAGACCTCAGAACGCCATGAGCGGCTGACGCACTGGGCGGAGCCATCCAACGATGGTCCCGCCCAGTGGAATGAGGAGGAGCAGGGCGATGAGAAGGAGCATTGTCATTGTTGGGATGGCAGCGATGATTTCAGTTGTCTTGTTCATTCTATTGATATTTACGCCCACCCTCGAATATGAGCCTCAAAGGCTGGAATCACCAGCGGGCACAGTCGCTCCTCCGCCTGCCCAGGTCGTTGCGGACTTTCTCGGACGGTCGGGGCGTCTTCCGCCACCCGGCACAGACCTGGTTCTTCGCCAGGGCGTCCTCGATTGGGATAAGGGGGAGACGTCCGACAGACCCATCACTGATGTCAGGATACAGCGGGTGCGGTTGATTTCGGGCGCTGCCCTTCTGCCAAGCGCCCTCGACGATGATCCAACCTATCAGGCCGAGGTCCAGGTCGAAGTGGTGACCCAAGATGGCGAACGGACGGCCTTAACGGTCAGCCTGTGGGACTACGGCTTGCTGATGCCCTGGTCCATCACCCCCCAGGGTGATGGCTGGAAGCCAGGCTCGGTGCGGTGGCGCTGACGCCCCGCGAGGCGCGCGTGCTGCAGCTGCGCTTTGGCTTGACCGACGGTCGCAGCCATACCCTCAAGGAAGTTGGCGAGAAGTTCGGCGTCACCCGCGAGCGCATCCGCCAGATCGAAACGGAGGCGTTGCAGCGACTGCGTAACCCCGCCCGCGCCAAGCGGCTCCGCGATTACTTGAGCTAGGCGTGGTCGGTGGTCCGCGACGTATCATTGATAGCACTCATGGCGGCGGGAGAGCTTATCCTCCCGCCGCCACGCTATTGCCGACGCGGCTGTGCCATTTTTCACAGTCTGCGTGTGAGCCATGCAACACACGAGCTATGAAATTATTGACAATCAGAGTGTGACTCACACCACAGACAGGCTGTTGTGGCCGTGATAGACTTGCCTCAGTCAATCCCTGGGGGACCATGATCTGGGGCGGGTGATAAGCACCCGCCCCAGGTTTCGTCTAGCCGACTACCGCCCTAGCCGCCAAACACCTCTGCCTTAGGCTCCCACTCGAAGTCCCTGTCGAAGGGGAACTTGGGCCGCTGGATGCGCTTGAAAGGCAGGCGCACCAGGTCCTGGTCGACCGCGCCGGGGCTGAGGGCAATGAAGTTGAGCGGCGCATTCCGCTTCAGGTCTGGCTCCAGATAGCCGATCTTGACCACGACGATCTTGTGGGCCAGCGGCTCGACGCCCAGCCGCTGCATGTCGCGCACGTAGTGGTAGGGGCGGCGACGGCGCGACAGGATGACCGTCACGCCCTCCACCTGAATCACAGCCTCCGGGTTATCGCCGGGGGCGACGTGGCGCACCGTGGCCCGCACCGGCAGCGGTTCGGCTACACGCGGGTCGAGCTTGCCGCCCAGGGCCAGGTCTAGCTCCGCACCGACCCCCGCCGCAAGGCAGGCGTCCACGGCCGGCGCGTCGGCCAGCCCGGCCACCAGCGCCGAGGACACCCCGCGCGCCAGGAGCCGCCCCAGGAACAGGGGTACATCATCTGCGCCGCCCGCCGTCGGGTTGTCGCCTGAGTCGCTGATGAACACCGACGCCTCAGGCGCAGCCAGCGCCCAGTCGATGCACTCGTCGATGCTGCCCGCCCGTACCCCGAAGTCGAACTCCTCGCGCGCTTCCCAGTAGAGGCGAGCCAACCGCTCGCACTCACGGGCTGCGACCTGGGCGTCCGTGCCGGTGACGATGGCGACGGCCGAGGCGCGCGGCTCGTCCGCCCAGGCGTAGCCGACCAGCATTGTGGCGTCCAGGACACCGGGGGCGGCGTCGGAGTGGGGTAGCTCGGCGTACAGCCGCTCGCCGGGTTGCCACTCGGTGCTGGTCTTCTCGCCAGGCAGCGCGACCGGGATGGTAGTCCAGGCGCGGACGGGGCGCACACCTCGGCGCAGACAATCGACCAGCATAGCGACGGCCTTGTGGCGCGTCTCCAGGGCGTCGATGTGCGGGGCGGTGCGGTAGGCGGTCGCCATATCGACCATCGTGGCGACGCGCCGCGACAGGTTACCGTGCAAGTCGTAACTGGCCGACAGCAACGGCCCCGCGCCGACCACCTCCCGCACCCCTTGCATCCAATCGCCCTCGGCATCGTCCATGCCCTGAACGTTCATCGCCCCATGCATATCCAGGTACACGCCGTCGAACGGGCCGTGCTGAGCCAGCAGCGACATGGCTTCGGCTTTGATCGTCGCGTAGGCCGACGCTTCCACCGAGCCGCCGGGCATGGAGCGGGCGCGCAGCAGGGGCACGAACTCCACGTCGGGCCATTCGGCCAGGAAGGGGTAACGTTCGCGCGACTCGTCGCCGCGTTGGATGAGAAAGTCCTCCAGCCGCGACAATAGCGGTGAGAAGGTACAACATTCGATGGCGATGCCGACAATAGCGATGCGCATGGGGTCTCCTTATCCCTCAAAGGTCCACTCGCCGCCGTGCATGAGCGGCTCGACGCGGCCGTCAGCGGTCAACCCGTCCACGTCTACCGTTTCGGAGCCGATCATGAAATCGATATGGATGCGGCTGAGATTGCCGCCACGGTCGATGAACGCCTCGTCAGACAGGCTCGTGCCGTCGGCGAGGCTGAACTTGTAGGCGCGGCCCAGGGCAATGTGGCTCGACGCATTCTCGTCGAACAGGGTGTTGTAGAACATCAGACCCGACTGGGAGATGGGCGAGCTGTGGGGGACCAGGGCGATCTCGCCCAGCCGCGCCGCGCCCTCGTCCGTCTCGATGAGCGAACGCAGCAGGTCGCCGCCCTGCCCCGCCTGGAAATCGACGACACGGCCGCCCGCGAAGGTGACACTGAAGTCGTCGATGAGCGTGCCGCCGTAGCTGAGGGGCTTGGTGGCGCGCACGGTTCCATCCACTCGCGCCCGGTCGGGCAGTGTGAAAACCTCCTCAGTGGGCAGGTTAGCGGTGAACAGCACGCCCGCCGCGCTAGCCATGGCGCCGCTGGCCCACACGTGGCCCCGAGGCAGGCCAAGAGTCAGGTC
>CAZJJF010000075.1:0-3717 GCA_964546245.1 uncultured Anaerolineales bacterium | reverse complement strand
CATCATACTGCCGGGCGTTGAGGGTCTCGCGCCAGGCGGCTAGCCGGGCCAGGTGGTCCCGCCACGCGGCGACGGGATCGGGTCTGTAGACGCGGCAGATATGGAAGATGGCGTCCCACAGTTGGGTCTCGGCGTCTGCGCCTGTCAGGCCGGGAAAGACCCGCTCCCCCCAGGCAGGCACGGCCGCGCCTGCGACGCACCAGTTGGTCCTGTTGCTGGAGATGCGCGCCGAGACGCCCGCCATGCGCTCGGCGACGGTGCGCTGAGCCGCGCTCAGCCGCGCCGGGTCTTGCCCTGCGAGCAGATCGGGGTCATCGGCGCTGATGACCAGCACCGCATCGCCACGGTCGATATAGGTGGTGGTGACGTGGGGCGGCGCGACGGGGAACTCGCCGAAGGAGTCAGCCGGGGCAAGCTCAAAGCGTCGCTTGACGATAGCCGGATCGACCCATTGCACCTCCACCAGCGGCGCGCCCTGGCGGTACGCGCTCTCGACCACCTGGCGCACCAGGGGCGCGGCCTCCAGGGAGACACCGCCGCTCACCGAGGGGCCGCTGATCAGCAGGCGCTGGCCCGGCTGCAAGTTTAGGCCGACCTTGACGATGAGGTCGGCGTAGTGGGTAAGGCCTTGATCGAACGAAGTCATCAGGCCTCCTCTATCGTGCGCGCCGACTGAAGTATCGAATGCGCTCGTCCAGGTGTGCTAGCCACATGCCGCGGTCCGAGGGGCCGAGCGGCGCGCGACCAGAGGTTACCTCGTCTCGCTGGAGTTGTAGGTCGCGGAGGATCTCGCGGTCGTCATCGGGCCTTATCCACTCCACGGGATAACGGTGTGGGTCATCGATCTCGACAATTGTGGAACCGCTCGGAATTTCCCAGAGGTTTGCGACAACTTGTGGTGACCACCGAGTGTAGAACTGGCCCTCAGGCCCATCCTGAGTGAAGCCGGCCCGCAGCAGAGTATTGATCGCGTCGCGCGAAAGTGGGCGACTGGGATTGAAGTACAGGTGATCATTGGCATGGTTGTACTCGAAGCGGCCCCACAGTGGCATCTCTCCTCCCCCGCTCCGCCAGCTAGTGGCGCCTATTCCGCCAGTCGCGGCGCGCCCTCACTATACCCCAGGCCTAGAGCGTTGTCAACAAGTGGGGAGCGATGTACAATCGGTGAAGTGATAACACCGCTCGCGAATCGCGGTGCGACAGTTCGCGGGCAGGTCAGCCAGGAGGACTGTGTGAAGCTAGTCACTAGCGGCGAGATGCGGCAGATTGAGGGTGCGGCCGAGGCGGCGGGCGTCTCCCTGGCCGACCTGATGGAGCAGGCGGGCGAGGCCGTCGCCGAGGTCATCCTGGGCGACTACGGCCCCGATCCGGGTGTGGCGCTCGTCCTCGTTGGCCCCGGCAACAACGGCGGCGACGGCCTGGTGGCCGCCCGCTTCCTGGCTCAGGCGGGCACGCCGGTGCGCGCCTACGTGTGGCGGCATCCCGCCGACGACCCGGTGTACGAGGCGGCCGCGTCGGCCAACGTGAAGCTAACCCGCGCCGAGGACGACGGCGACGGCGCACGCCTGGCCGAGGCGCTGGACGACGCCGACATCATCATCGACGCGCTATTGGGCATCGGGGCGTCGCGGCCCATTGAGGGCGAATTGGCCGACCTGCTGGCCCGCGTTCGCGACGGCAAGCGGGCCGACACCGTGGTCATTGCCGTTGACGTGCCGAGTGGCGTCAATGCCGACACGGGCGCCGCCGACCCGGCGACGCTGGCGGCCGATACGACGGTCACCTTCGGCTTCCCCAAGCTGGGCCTGTTTCAGTTCCCGGCCAGTGGCCTGGCGGGCGAGGTCGTCACCGCGCCGATTGGCCTGGAGGACGACCTGGCCGCCGACGTGCGGGTGGAACTCATCGACGAAGACTGGGTGCAGGCGCGCCTGCCGGCCCGCGCCGACGACTCCCATAAGGGCAGCTACGGCAAGGCGCTGATCGTGGCGGGGTCGGTGAATTACGCCGGCGCGGCGGGCCTGGCGGGGGCGGCGGCGACGCGGGTGGGGACGGGGCTGGTGACCATGGCCGTGCCCCAGATGCTGTATCCCATCCTGGCGGCGCGCCTGGCCGAGCCAACCTGGCTGCTGCTGCCCCACGAGATGGGGGCGCTCAACGCAGACGCCATCAAGGTGGTGCTGGAGAAGGTGGCTGAGTACAAGGCGCTATTGTTGGGGCCGGGGCTGGGCCACGAGAAACGCACCGTCGAGTTCGTGCGCGGCTTGCTGGCCGGCCGCAAGGCGGCGACCCCCAAGGCGCGGCGCGTTGGCTTCCTGTTGGGGGCTGAGGAGGAGGCCGCCCAGGATGAGGCGACGACCCTACCGCCGACGGTGCTGGACGCCGATGGTTTGAACGCCGTCGCCGAGGCGGAGGAGTGGTGGGCGAACATCGGCGCGCCTGCTCTGATTCTGACGCCCCACCCCGGCGAAATGAGTCGCTTGCTCGACCGCCCCGTGGCCGACATCCAGGCCAACCGGCTTCAGGCCGCCCGCGACGCGGCGACGCGCTTCGGCTACGTCGTTGTGCTCAAGGGCGCGCATACCGTCGTCGCCACGCCTGATGGTCGGCTAGCGGTCAGCCCCTTTGCCAACCCGGCCCTGGCGACGGCAGGCACGGGGGACGTCCTGGCCGGGGCCATCGTCGGCTTCCTGGCCCAGGGGCTGGACCCCTTCGATGCGGCGGCGGTGGGTGTCTACATCCACGGCCTGGCCGGCGAGTTTGTCCGTAATGAGATGGGCGACGCCGGGGCCGTTGCCAGTGACCTGCTACCGATGTTGCCGCAGGCGATCCAAGAGGTGAAGCTCCGGGCCTGAAGGCAACCAGGGACGAAGGACCAACGGCAAAGCCCGACGAAGGACAAAGGACGAAGGACCAACCGGAGCGTTTCTGGTTGGTCCTTCGTCTTTGGTTTTTGGTCGCCGACGGCTACGGCTTGCCTGGCCGGCGGAACAGGGCGCGCATCGTCTGGCTCACGCCCGCCGCCGTCGAGCGCGCTTCGATGAATGGCTCGGCGACGCTCTCGCGCACGAAATTGGACGTACTCGTCACCTGGCTCACACTCTCCTGCACGTTGTTGAGGATGGGGCGTACTTCGCCGTTCAGGTACTGAATCACCGATTGTAGCTGAAGCAGGACGAAGCCCATCAGGATCAGCAGCAGGATCGACTCGAAGGCCAGAAAGATAACGAGAATGTCGCGCAGGACGTGCAGCGCGCCGACACGTTGGAGCCAGACCAGGAACAACAGGCCCAGGGCCATCACCACGATGAAGGCCACGGCGATACCGATAATCTGCCCGCGAGTCATTGGCAGGCCGCTGCCTGAGGTTGGCGGCGTCGGCGGCGTGGAAAATGGCTGGGGCACAGGCGGTAGGGGCGAGGGCGAATAAGGCGCAACGCCCATCGACGACGCGGGCGCCGGGCTAGACTGGTTGTCCACGACGCAGTTTCTCCTGTGCGGAACGGCGGCGACGGCCGCATGGCCCAACGGCCTGATTATACTACCGTTTGAGACGCATCGCAAGCAAGGCTGCCCAGGCGCCAACAGTTCCGGCCGCCAGCGGCGCTGCGCCCAGTCGGCCCCAATCCCAACCAAGCCACAGCGATGCCAGCGCCGCCAGGCCGAAGCCTACGACAGCGGCCAGCCACTAACGCCCCATATCGGCCCACGAGGTGCCGA
>CAZJJF010000074.1:0-13135 GCA_964546245.1 uncultured Anaerolineales bacterium | reverse complement strand
GCTGGAACACCTGGCCGAGTATCGCGAGCGGCATGGCCGTGACTTGCTGAGCGACTATCTGGCCCTGGAGGAGAAGGACGGCGAACGGGTGGTCTGCGCCAACGGCCACTTCGTGGTAGTGGTCCCGTTCTGGGCGGTGTGGCCCTTCGAGACACTGCTCATCAGCCGCGCGCCTATCGGGACGATGAGCGAGTTGGACGACGAGGGCCGCGACGCCCTGGCCGACATCCTGCGCCGCCTGACCATCCGCTACGACAATGTCTTCTCGGCCGCCTTCCCCTATTCGATGGGCTTCCACCAGCGCCCGCCGCGCGGCGATCTCAGCGGCGCGGCCCACCTCCACGCGCACTATTACCCACCCCTGCTACGCTCAGCAACTGTCCGCAAGTTCATGGTCGGCTATGAGATGCTGGGCGAGCCGCAGCGCGACATCACGCCGGAGTCGGCGGCCGAGCGACTGCGCGAGGTGGGCGAGGTTCATTATTCGCAGCGTACTGCTTCAGAGGCTTAGCCATGGCCAGCCCCGTCGGCATCGAGGCCCTGCGCGAGCAAGTCGCGCAGGCATTTCCCCAACAGTTTGGCGACTCCCCTACCCTGTGGGTGCGTTCGCCGGGCCGCGTCAACCTGATAGGTGAGCATACCGATTACAATGATGGGTTCGTGCTGCCCATCGCCATCGAACGCCAGTTCATTCTGGCCGCGCGCCCCCGTGACGGTCACAACCGGGTGCGCGTGTTCTCTACGACGCTGGGCGCGCGCGACGAGTTCGACCCCAACAATCTGCCTCACGCCCGGGGCTGGCGCGACTACGCGCGCGGCGTGGCCTGGGCGCTGCGCGAGGCGGGCTACCCGCCGCCCAGCATCGACATCGCCCTGGCCAGCGATGTGCCCCTGGGCGCGGGACTTAGCTCGTCGGCGGCGCTGGAGGTGGGGCTAGGCTGGACGCTGACCCAGGCGGCTGGACAGAGCATCGATCGCGCACGGCTGGCGCAGCTGATGCAGCGCGCCGAGAATGGCTGGGTGGGCGTGGCGACGGGCATCATGGACCAATTCATCGCCGCCCTCGGCCAGGCGAGTCATGCCTTGCTGGTCGATACGCGGGATCTCAGCTACGAGGCGGTCCCCATGCCGCCCGGCGTCAGCGTCGTCATCGCCGATACCAACGTCAAGCGCGGCCTGGTCGACTCGGAGTACGGCGCGCGCCGGCAGGAGACGGCCGAGGCGGCGCGCCGGATGGGGGCGGCGAGCCTGCGCGACGTATCCGCCGACGAGTTCGACGCGCGGGCTGCCGCGCTGCCCGACCTGCTCCGCCGCCGCGCCCGCCACGTCGTCACCGAGAACGACCGCGTGCTGCGCACGGTGGCCGCCCTCAAGGCGGGCGACCTGGCGACGGTGGGCGAGATGATGAACGAGTCGCACCGCAGCCTGCGCGACGACTATCAGGTGAGCCACCCGAATCTGGACATGCTGGTGGAGATGGCGCGGCGAGCGCCGGGGGTTTACGGGGCGCGCATGACGGGCGGCGGTTTTGGCGGCGCGACGGTCAGCCTGGTTGCCGACGCGGCGGTTCCCGACTTCGAGCGCGAGGTGTCCCGCGCCTACGCCGCCGCCACGGGCCAGCCGCCCCCCATCTACGTCACCCGCGCCACCGACGGGGTCAATGTGTTGGCGTAACCTGGGAGCCATATGGGTGTTCTAGTGTATGAAGTCCCGCGAGGGGGACGCATGGCCGATGCCGAAGACGAGCTGGTCCAGCGGGCTAAGGCCGAGCCGGAGGCGTTCGGTCACCTGTACGACCGCTACGTCGACAAGGTTTATAACTATATCTACCACCGCGTCGGCAACCACCACGATGCCGAGGACCTGACGGCCCGCACCTTCCACCGCGCCCTCGTCAACATCGGTTCGTATGTGGATCGTGGCGTACCCTTCTCGGCCTGGCTGTTCCGGATCGCCCACAATCTGGTGGCGAACTGGCACCGGGATCAGGGTCGTCGTGAGACGGTGACGCTGGACGAGGGGCTGCCCAGCCCTCGGACGCACCCCGAAGCCCTGGCGGAAGATGCCGAGGAGGAGGGGCTGCTGATGGACGCCATCCGCAGCTTACCGGATGATCGCCAGAAGCTGCTCGTGTTCAAGTTCGGCGAAGGCCTGTCCAACGCGGAGATTGCTCGCCACCTGGGTCGGTCGGAGGGGGCAATCAAGTCGCTCTACCATCGCACGCTGCTCGCCTTGCGCGAGGAACTGGAGCGGCGGGGGCTAGGGAGATAGCTGACGCTGGCAGGCGAGGGGAGGCCTGGCGGATGCAGGAACAGATTGCCGCCGAGATTCTGGCGGCCCATGCGGATAAACTGATCGAAGGGGTTGACGAGCGCGAGAGCTACCTGCGCCTCTTCTCCGACAGCGATGGCGACCTCAATGCTTTGATGTCGCTGGCGGTGCGGGTGCGCACGCTGATGGCCCCCGCGCGCCCATCTCTCATTTTTCGCGACGAGCTGCGGCGCGAGTTGCTGGCTGCGGCTCGCCAGCGGCCGACGGGTGAGCCACGCCCGGCGTGGGAAGTATGGCGCGACGACGCCGAGCAGTGGGTCGACTATGCGCGGCGGCGGCTGCCCGACTGGTCGCCACCGGCCTGGGCGGAGCGGCCCATGCCGCGCGGCCTGGTCCTTGCCGCGCTGGGGCTGACGACGGGGGCTGGCGTATGGGCCTACCTGCGCCACCGCGACGAGATGCGCCGTCCCCACGACGTGATGCGGGACGCGTGAACCGTGAGCGACGGCGGGAGCCGTTCGGTTCCGGAATAGCACGAAGGCCACACAGACACAAAGGCACGAAGGGGCGTATCTATGTTCCCCTTTGTGCCTTGCGCCTTTGTGGCCTTTGTGATAGACCAGGACAAGGAGAGCCAGGCACGAAGCCGTGGCTAGCCGGACGTCCCCGGCGGCGGCGTGAAGTGCACGACGAGCGTGTCGCCATCGAAGGCGGCCTTGCTCACGTCGAGACCGGCTAGCGTGCGCGGCAGGATGAGGTTGCGGCGGAAATTGCCGATGTCGATGACCAGCTCGTCGCCGAAACGCCCCAGGTCTACGGTGGAGCGATTGACCAACGGCAGCCGTAAGCGCAGGTCGTAGCCACCGTTGGCGGGGACAATGCTCTGGGGCTGTCCACGATACATGATCTGCGTTGGATCCATATCGCCGTAGATGGCTTCCGCCATACGGCGCAGCATGGCTGAGCCAACCATCTCCTGGTCGAACAGGGGAACCTTGTAGATGGGCAGGGGGTTGAAAGCCTGTTCGACCAGCAGGCCATACTTCTCCTGCATGTCCTTCCAACCCTGCAAGTAGGTGTCAGTCACGAAGCCAGGCAAGATGCGGTTGGAGATGATGGCGTCGGTGGGGAAGCCGTACAGACTGAGATAGGTGTAGGAGCGCTGGGCCTCCTTGACCACCATCTTCTCGGGGTTGAGAACGATACGCACTGACGACCGCTCCGAGTCGGCCAGCAACTCATGCATCCGGTCGAGTTGGACGAGCAACTCGCGAATCGAGTCAAAGACTCGGTCGTCGGGGGTGGGGATGTCGGTCATGGCGCGAATCAGCGGCCCGGCGATTTGGGCCACCTTGCGCTGCACGGGGAAGATCTGCGCCAGGTACCAGCGCGCCGCCTCCGGGAAGGATAGGAACTTGAGGGTCTCGCCGGTGGGCGCGCAGTCGACGATAATGACATCGTACTCGCCGCCGTCGTGGAGATGGGTAATCTGGAGAAGGCTCGCCAGCTCCTCCATGCCCGGCAGCACGCTGGCTTCCTGGGCCACCAGGCCATCTGCGCCGCGCCAGACCAGCAGGCCCGATAGATACTCCTGGACCGTGCCCCAATACTCATCCATCTGGTGGAGGACATCGATCTCCTGCGCCCATAGCTGCGGGCTGATGGGTGTGGGCGTGGGACCCAGGGGTGTATCGAAGGAGTCGCCGAGGGAGTGGGCGGCATCGGTGCTTAGCACCATGGTGCGGTAACCCAGATCGGCGCAGCGCAGCGCCGTGGCGGCCGCGACACTGGTCTTGCCGACGCCGCCCTTACCGGTATAGAGAAGGATGCGTGCCATTGTGCCTCAATTGCGGTTTCTACAGCCCCGAAAAGTATAGCCGCGCAGAGAAAGCGGGGCAAGAACACAACGACCTTGACCCAGGGGCTTGAGGATGCTACACTGGCAGACATCTTGCGGCGTCGGTGGAAAGCGAGGCAGTATGCCGGAGTGTCCCTTCTGCGCGATTGTGGCGGGTCACCTGCCCGCGACTGTTGTCTATCGAGACGAGGCCGTCACCGCTTTCCAGGACATCAATCCCATTGCGCCTACCCATATCCTGGTCGTTCCCAACCGCCACATTGCGACGCTCAATGACCTGGATGATGCCGATCTGGCGGGACGCCTTCTGCTGACGTGTCAGCGCGTGGCTCACGCGGCGGGGCTGGCCGAGGGCGGCTATCGCGTGGTCAACAATGTCGGTAGCCAGGGGGGCCAGCACGTCTACCACATCCACCTGCACGTCCTGGGCGGCCGCCGCCTGACATGGCCGCCGGGCTAGCAGTCGCTTTGCCATAACTTGACGCTAGGGGTGGGCAGTCTATAATTGGGCGCGACGATTCGAGATTGACATAGAGGCGATAAGGGGCCGCATGGCTGACGTGGTGAGCGAGCGCGTGGCAGTCGAGTTGAACGAGGCGTTGCGTCAGAATGACGAGACGCGCAAGACGACGCTGCGTCTGCTGCGAGCTGCGCTACAGAGGGCAGCCGAGGCGAAGCATCATGCCGCCGTGGAGATCGCTCGCAAGCAGCTCGGCGGCGACTGGGAACAGGCCGCCGCGCAAGTGGGGAAGCAATCCGGCGAGCTGACCGACGCCGAGGCGCTGGCTGTGGTGCAGCGTGAGGTCAAGCAGCGCCGCGACTCCATCGCTGAGTTCGAGAAGGCGGGGCGCACCGATCTCGTAGCCCGCGAACAGGCCGAGCTGGCGATTCTTGAAGCCTATTTGCCCCAGCAGATGAGCCGCGAGCAAGTGGAAACCGAGGCGCGGGCCGTGATTCAGGAAGTGGGGGCTACTGGTCCCGCTCAGGCGGGCCTGGTCATGAAAACCCTCATGCCCCGCCTGAAGGGTCAGGCGGATGGGCGTATGGTCAATGACGTCGTGCGCGCTCTCCTGAGCGGCAATTGAGGGCGACCAGGAACGTCGCCCTGGCGGAGAAGCCGTAAATGCGCTTCCGCGAGGGGGTCAGCGCCATGTTAGGCGGCCTGCCCTCGTTTTCGTCTCAACTCGGGTCGAAGCGACTGCTCACCGCCGTCGCCTTTGGCATGCTCTTGTCAGTTGCCCTCACGGTCATCATTGTCTTCCCCACGACGCAGCAAGTTCAGCTTCAAGAAGGTGATGTCAGCCCTGGTGACATCCGTGCCCCCCGCCGCATCCAGTTCGAAAGCGATGTGCTCACAGCACAGGAACGCGCCGCCGCCGCGCGCCGCGTATTGCCTGTCTATCAGCCGCCTGACCTTCGCCTGACGCGCCAGGCGGTGCGCCGCGCTGCCGAGGTCTTCGAGACGGTGGAGTGGGCGCGGACCAACCCAACGGCGAACCTGGACGAGAAGCGAGCCATGCTACGCGGCGTGGCGGAATTGCGCGATCTACCCACCGATACCCTCGACCTGACGCTTCAGGCGCCCGAGGTTGCCTGGCAGCGCATCAAAGCTGAGACAGTGCGAGTAGTCGAGGCGGCGATGCGTCAGCCCATTCGTGAGGACCAGATTGCCGATGTGCGGCGGTCGCTGTCCAACTACATCGGGCTGAGCCTATCGGACGCCGAGGCGGCCGCCGTGGCCGAATACGCGGAACGCTTCATCCAGCCCAACTCTCTCCCCGACGAGACTGCCACTCAGGCCGCCCGCCGCGCCGCCGCGACCGCTGTGCCCGCCACGACACGCACCGTCGAGCGCGGTGAGATCATCCTGCGCGCTGGCGACATCGTCCAGCCGTCGCACCTGGAGGTGCTGCAAAAGCTGGACCTGCTCCAGACGGGGCTGGACTGGCGCGGCGTGGTTGGCACGTTCTTGCTTGTCACGCTCAGCGTCTTCGTCCTGGGCATGTGGGTCGTGCATCGGAACCCCGACTTCTGGGTGGACAACCGTCGCGCCTGGCTGCTGTCGCTGGTGCTGCTGTCCTTCGTGCTCCTCGCCAAGCTCATGGTGCCGGGGCGCACGCTGATGCCCTATATCTTCCCCGGCGCCGCCGCCGCTATGCTCCTTACCGTTCTGTTGGAGCCGCGCTTTGCCCTGGCGACGACCGTTCTGCTGGCCCTCATGGTCAGCCTGCTGGCAGGGCGTAACTTCGAATTATTCACCTATATCCTCCTCGGCGGCGTCATTGCCAGCCTGAGTCTATGGCACGTCGAGCGGCTCATGGCCTTTGCGCGGGCCGGGATTTACGTGATTCTGGGGCAGGTGGTGGTGCTGCTTTCCTTCCGACTCATTCGCGGCGAGTATGACGTGGTGGGCGTAGTCGAGCTAATATTGGCGGCGGTCGCCAGCGGTGTTCTTGCCACGTCCCTGACCACGGTGGGCTACTACGTTCTGGCCCATGTGTTCGACCTGCCCACCTCCATCCGCCTGATGGAACTGGCGCGCCCCGACCAGCCTCTGCTGCGCGAACTGCAATTGAAAGCGCCCGGCACCTATCACCACAGTCTGGTCGTCAGCCACATGTCTGAGGAAGCCGCCCATCGTATCGGGGCCGATGCCCTGCTATGTCGCGTTGGCGCGTACTACCACGATATCGGCAAGCTCAGCAACCCGTCACTGTTCATCGAAAACCAGGTTGATGGCCGTAACCCCCACGACCAGCTCGATCCGGAGACCAGCGCGCACTATATTCTGGCCCACTCCACGGAAGGCGTCGTCCGCGCGCAGGAGGCGAGGCTGCCAGGCCGCCTGACGGATCTCATCGCCGAGCACCACGGTACGACCCTCGTTCGCTATTTCTACGCCCGTGCCCTGGAGCGGGCCAATGGCGGCCCGCCGCCCGACGACTCCGCCTTTCGCTACGGCGGGCCACGCCCTCAATCGAAGGAGGCCGGCATCCTCATGCTGGCCGATTCGTGCGAGGCGGCGGTGCGCGCCAAGCGGCCAGGCAACGCGGAGGAAATCGAAACGGTCGTTACCCGCGTGATTGACGAGCGGCTGGCCGGTAACGAACTGGATGAGTGCCCGCTGACCCTGCGCGAGGTGGACCAGGTACGCACTGCCTTCTGTAACGTGCTGCACGGCGTCTACCATCCTCGCGTCGAGTATCCGCCCATCGTGGAGCCGGCCGCGGGCGGCGCGCTCGCCGGCCATGCCGCCAGCAAGGGAGATCATGCCGCCTAGCGCCTCCGACTGGCTGACGCTTGATATCCAGGTCGAGGACGCCTTTGCGCCGTTGGTCGACCTGGCGGCCATCGCAGCGGCGGTGCGCCGTACTCTGGAGACCGTTGGCGTGGCGAGGGCGGTCGAGGTCTCGGTGGTCGTCACCACCGACGAAGTCGTCCGTGAGTTGAATCGCGCCTATCGTGGGCAGGACAGGGTCACGGATGTGCTCTCCTTCGGCCAGGGTGACGATGGGTGGCTGCCCCCGGACCTACCGCGTCCCCTGGGCGATGTTGTGGTCGCCTATCCCCAGGTAGCGGCGCAGGCAGCCCGCGCCGGTTGGGGCGCGCCGGACGAGCTGACCTGGCTCGTGATTCATGGTGTGCTGCATCTGCTCGGCTACAACGATGAGGACGAGCCGGGGCGCGCGGAGATGTGGGCGCTAGGGGAACAGATTCTAGGCCGCCGAGCGCCAGGTAGCCCAATCGATGACTGAGCCGCTGGCCCAGCGCGACCCTACCGCCGCGTCCCAGAGGGAGCGTACCCCCTACTGGCACACCTTCGCCTGGGCTGGCGGGGGCATCGCCCATACCTGGCGCAGCCAGCGCAATATGAAGGTTCATGTTGCCATCTCGGTCGCGGTTGTCGCGGTCGGCGTTTGGGTTGGCCTGCCGCCCCGGGACTGGGCCGTGCTGGCCCTCACCATCGGCGTCGTCCTGGCTGCCGAGGTGGGCAACACCGCCATCGAGGCGGTGGTGGACCTGGCTTCGCCGGATAGCCACCCTCTGGCGAAGGTAGCCAAGGACGCAGCGGCGGGCGCTGTGCTTATCCTGGCTCTGGCCGCCGTGGTGGTAGGTCTGGCTATTCTTGGCCCGCCGCTTTGGGCGCGGCTGATGAGGCCGCCATGATCGCCCTGCGCCCGCTCAATCTTGACCTGGATGCCGAAGCTGTGGCGCGGCTGCTCAGCCTGACGCGCCTGGAGCCGGCGACTGCGCCGCAGGTGCGCGATTGGTGGCGTGCGCGATCCGATGTCGTACGCTCGCTACAGGTCGCGACTGGCGCCGACGGCGAGGTGCTGGCGTTCCTGGAGGTAGCCCACGATGGTTGGCTGAAGCCGAATCACTTCTACCTGAACGTAATGGTCGATGTCCCGTGGCGCGGGCAGGGCATCGGCAGTCGGCTGTATGCGGAGGGAGCAGCCTTCGCCCAGGCCCACGGTGCGACGCATCTGGAGGCTGAGGTCCGCGACAACGACCCGGCCGCGCTCCGCTTTGCCGAGACGCGCGGCTTTTGCCGGGTTGCCCACACCTTCGAGTCGGTGCTCGATCTCGATGGTTTTGACGAGACACCGTTTCTCGGCCACCTGACGCGCGCTCAGGCGGCCGGCGTGCGCTTCTTCTCTCTCGCCGATCTGGGCACGCTAAGCGAAGACAACTTGCGCCGTCTCTACGATCTGAACCGAGCCGCCGCGTTGGACAACCCTGGCAACCCAGGTGTCTTTGAGCCATTTGAGAGTTTTCGCCACACCGTGTTCGAGGCGTCCTGGTTTCGCCCCGACGGACAGTGGCTCGCTGCGGATGGGGAGCGCTGGGTAGGACTGGCCGCCGTGGTCCTCTATCCGGAGTCACACTCGTCGTACAATGGCTTCACTGGCGTCGACGCCGCGTATCGGGGTCGCGGGCTGGCGACGGCCCTCAAGCTGCTGGCGATTCGGTGGGCGCGCGCGCAGGGGGCGCGCAGCATGCGCACCGACAATGACTCCCGCAACGCCGCGATGTTGGCTATCAACCACAAACTAGGCTACCGCTCGCGGCCCGGCAGCTATCGCCTTGTCCGGGATCTCGCGGCGGCGGCCCCCGAGCTATAATTAGCATCGGGCGCTGACCATACTTCCCAATCGACAGGAGACAACTATGACGACACCGGCTGTCATCAAGGTAGATACCCCCGGTGGCATGAGTTTCGACCTCTCGCCGGAACAGGCGATGATTCGTCGCACGGCGCGGGAGTTCGCCGAGCGCGAGATCATCCCCGGCGCGCGGGAGCGGGATCGCGGCGAGATTTTCCCCCACGACATCATCGCCAGGCTCGGCGCGCTGGGTTTCCTGGGGCCAACCGTGCCAGAGCAGTACGGCGGCCTGGGCCTGGACTTCATCTCCGAGGCCGTCATCTTCGAGGAGATTGGCCGCGCCGATTCATCCATTCGTACCACGCTGTCAGTGCAAATCTCGCTGACCGAGCTGCCCATCCTGCGCTGGGGTACGGAGGACCAGAAGCGCCGCTACCTGCCGCGCCTGGCGTCAGGCGAGTGGTTGGGCTGCTTCGGCCTGACTGAGCCAGGAGTAGGCTCAGACGCCTCGAATCTCACCACGCGGGCCGTGCGCGACGGCGACGAGTGGGTGTTGAACGGGCGCAAGATGTGGATTTCCAACGGCGGCGTGGCGAGGCTGGCCCTGGTCTTCGCCCAGACCGACCCCACTCTCAAGCACAAGGGGCTGGCCGCCTTCCTGGTCGAAACCGATACGCCCGGCTTCAGTGCGCCCAGCATCCACGGCAAGCTCGGCCTGCGCTCGTCGAACACGGCCGAGCTGGTGCTGGAGGACGTGCGGGTGCCGGCCCACAACATGCTGGGCGACATCGGCCAGGGCTTTCAGATCGCCATGTCGGCGCTGGATGACGGCCGTTTCGGCGTTGCGTCGGGCTGTGTTGGCCTCATCCAGGCCTGCGTCGATGCGTCGGTCAAGTACGCCCAGGAGCGCCACGCCTTCGGGCAGCCCATTGCCGGTTTCCAGTTAGTGCAGGAACTCATCGCCGACATGGTGTTGGACCTGGAGACGGCGCGGCTGCTTGTCTATCGCGCGGGCTATCTGAAGAACAAGGGGGTGAAGAACACCCGCGAGACCTCCCTGGCGAAGTGGCACGCTTCTGAGTCGGCGGTGCGCGCCGCGCTCAACGCGATTCAGGTGCACGGCGGCTACGGCTACTCCGACGAGTACCCGGTCGAGCGCTACCTGCGCGACGCGAAGGTAGCGACCCTGTACGAGGGCACGACCCAGATTCAGAAGTTGATCGTGGGCCGTTACACGACCGGCATCGACGCGATTGCGCCGCGTCACTAAAGAGCTTTACTATTGAGCGTCGCCCGACGCGAGCAGGCCCTGGGGAGTCTCAACCCCCAGGGCCTGCTCACCTTCCGGGACAGGCTAGGCGCGTCGCCGCCGCACGTACAACAGACCCGTCGCGCCTACGAAGAGGCCCAGGAGAAGGGCCAGCCACCCGGCCGGAAGCGAGGGATGGCTGGCAACGACCTCGAAGCCATCGATGGCGCAGCGCGGCCCCGCCGCGCCTTCGCTAGGGCCTTCGGCGACGATGAGTTGCAACGTGTGCGGACCGCGCCCCAGGTCGTGGGCCACCGCGTCGCGCGCCTGCCATTGCCGCTCGCCCTGATATAGCTCGATGTACGAGCGCCCCCTGGCGTCGCGGGGTAGGCCGGCCACCGGCTGTCCATCAATGGTTACCAGGCAGCGGCCCGTCTCTGGGCCGCGCGAGGTGAGCAAGTCAATCGTCTCGCCCTGGAACTGGAAGGTCAGCGCCGCGCCGGGGCGGTCGCTGTTGATGTAGGCGCCGCCACTGGCCTGTGGCGCTAGCACCATCTGCCAGCCGCCAGATGAGGCCACCGGCACGCTCGTCTCCTCGTAGTGGCCGTCTCCCGCTGTGCGCAGCGCCGCCGTTGCCTCCTTGACGGCCTGATACACCGTTCGTGGCGTAAAGTCGACGTCTACCATGCGGAAGTAGTAGTCGGCCCGGTCGGGGGCCTTATCGCCGACCTGGCGGAAGTACCAATTGTTGAATACCCCGGCCCAGGGCCAGTTCTCGCGCGCGTAGCGTATCCCGTCAACGGTGTATTGGGCCTGCTGTGGCTCTTCGACCCGCTTCCAGGTCAACTCATCGTCGGGAAAATCAGACGGCGCGGCGTTCCAACCGTACTCGTTGAACCAGATGGGCTTGTTGCCGTCGCCGTACTTCTCCATGATGGCGCGCTGGAGCGTTACCCGCTGGAAGTTGAGGCGATCAGGGTCAGCCGGCGCTGTCGGCGGGTCCGCGAAGCCGAAGGCGTTGGATGATAAAATGTCGAAGTTGTCCTTCACCCCGGCCTGATACATCTCCTCCAGGAAAGCCAGGTCCGACAGGTTGTGGCGGTCGGGGAAGTTCTCTAGGGTCATGGCCAGGGGAGCCGATAGTACGACGATGTTAGGGTCGGCCTGCTTGGCGCGGGTGTAGGCAATCTTGAGCAACCGCGCATACTCGGCGGGGGAGACCGGCCGCGCGCCCCACTCGGGGAAGATATTAGGCTCGTTCCAAATCTGGATGTAGCGAATCTTGCCCTTATAGTGGTTGACAAACTCATAGACGAAGTCACCGTAGTCTTCGAAACGGTCGGGTGGCGCTTGCGGGTAACGGTTGTCGACGCGGCTCCAGGCCGGCGGGCGATCGAGGCGGGCGATGACCTGGATGCCGTTGCGGGCGAACAGGTCAACCATCTCATCGTACTTCTGCCAGGTGCTGCGCCCGTCGCTTTCCACGAAGCGGCCCTTCGTCTTTGGCTCGATGGCCTCCCAGGCGAAGGATTGCTTGGCCCAGCCGATGCCCGCTGCCTGGGCCATCTGCACGGTCTTCTCCCGTTTCCAGGCCTCGACTTCCAGGTCGAGGAAGAAGTTCGCGCCGTAAGGATTGACGTCGGTGTGGGGAACATCACGCCGCGCCGCGCTGGCGGTGTCAGACATGTAGTCCGACCAGCCGTAGATGGCGACGACGATCAGGATGGCCGCTGCGCTGACGGCTGCAACGAGGCGCAAGATTCGGGGGTGAGAGAGCCAGCGAGTCATATATTGAGTCTCAAGGCGCGGGTCGGCCCAGGGGTAGGGTCAACTGGAACAGGGCCTGATAGGCCCGATTGACCGCCAGCGGGCCATCGCCGCCCATAGCGTGCAGCCGCAGATCGCTGGCTGCCAGGCCCAGGCCGGTCCACTCGCCCTCATAGGGAGTGGCTTCGATTTGCCAGCTATCGCTACTGGCATCGTAACTGGCGATCGCCTGGTCGGCCGGGCCGCCGCCAACGGCAATGATACGCCTTCCTACAGGCGCGGCGGCCAGGCGGCTACGCGGCCCTGGCAACGGTGCGCGAGCTACCCAGACCGGAGCTCCGCTGCCAGTGGATGGGTCCAACATCTCGTTGGTCGCGACTGGGGAGCCGTTCGCACCCCCGATCACATAGATGTGGCCGTCGATAACTGCCGCAGCCGCATAGGCGCGCGGGGAGGGCATGGGCGGGCCTTCCTGCCAGCTACTTGCGCCCGGTGTGTAGATCAAGGTCTCGGCGCGAGCGCGCTCACCATCCCAGCCACCTATCACGTAGATCTTGCCGTCGAGCGCAGCCAGCGCGTAGCCACACACGGCGCGCGGAAGGGGTGGCGCGGTCGTCCAGCGGTCGGCGGCCGGGTTGTATACTTCGACCACGTCCAGCGGCCGGCCGGCCGCGTCACAGCCGCCGGGGACGTACACCTGGCCGCCAACTACCACGGCGCTGACGTCACGCACTGGGGTCGGCTTTGCCTGCCGGGCGCGCCAGGTATTGTCGGGGGTATAGCGCGTCACGTCGCCGCTGCCACCGTCGGCGGCCTGCCCGGCGATGGCGTACAGGCTCTCTCCAACCGCGGCGACGGCCAGGCCCGCGCGCGGGGCTGGCA
>CAZJJF010000073.1:12221-13158 GCA_964546245.1 uncultured Anaerolineales bacterium | reverse complement strand
TCCTGCCGACGCCGGCGGGTCGGCAAGAGTGAGCCTGCTGTGTCCCCACGGCAGGCTCGCCCTTTGGTAGAAGCAGACCTGACAGGTTTTTGAAAACCTGTCAGGTCTGCTCGGTTACGGCGGCGGCGGGAACGTCATGCGACCCAGGTAAGAGCCAGCGCCGAGCCACAGCGTGCGCTGGCTGCCCGCCGCGATGGGGCCAATGTACTGCGACGGCAGGCCCGCAGGATAGAGGCGCATCTCGCCGGTCAGCGACACGCGCGTCAGATACTGAGACCCATTGATGACCCACATCGCGCCATCTGGGCCGGGCGCGAGCGAGCCGGGATAGGCCATCTCACCGGGCAGGTGATACACCGTCGCCGCGCCCGCCATGCTCATGCGCCCCACGCGCGCTGCATTCATGGTGAACCACAACGCCCCGTCGGGGCCACTCGCCAGCGCGATGGGCGTCGCGGCGTCCAGCGGCAGCGGATACAGGCTGATGCTGCCCTCCGCGGCGATGCGCCCCAGGAAAGGCCGCGCGCCGTCGCTGAACCAGACAGCCCCGTCCGGACCGACAGCCATCTCGTAGGGCATCGCGCCCTGCACCGGGTACTCGGTCACGACGCCACCGGGCGTCACGCGGCCAATGCTGCTCCACCCCGGGTCCGCGTACCAGGCGACCCCATCACTGGTCACGGCGATGCCGGCCAGACCATTGTTGTCCTCCCGTATGAAGTATACCTGATAGTTCTCCTACCGTCCACTCTATCGGGGGAGGGTCAAAATGAGCACGCCCGTCTCCAATTCCATCGCTAGCACGTGCGCGGTTGATTGGGTTCCCGCGTCGGTTCGAACGAACCCACGGGGTAGGCGGACACGGGGCGGCGGAGGCCATGCGTCCATATCTATGGACGCCGAGCGCGCCGCCAGGTTACGCGACCTGAGAGCAGAC